>NZ_JBSFWJ010000043.1:0-55657 GCF_053592695.1 Saccharopolyspora sp. NPDC002578
CTCAGCGGTTTCCTCGCGAGGACGGCTTTTTTCCTCGTGGCGGAGCCACTTGGAAAAAAGATCCCGCAGCGAGGAAACCGCTGAGGTTCCGCTGAGCGACCCCTTCGCAGGCCGCCCAGAACATGACTAAGCGATCGGTTCGGTCAGTTCTGTTCGGACTTCTGGTGCTGCTGAGCGCTTCGCGTCCGCGGCCTCGTCGTCGGGCTGCGTCTGCGAATCCCGCTCCGCTTCGACGCGCGCGGTGTACACCTCGACCTCGCGGGCGATGCGCGCCTCGTCCCAGCCGAGCACTTCCGCCATCAGGCGAGCCACCGCGTCCGCCGACTCGACGCCGCGGTGCGGGTACTCGATGGAGATGCGGGTCCGCCGCGTCAGCACGTCCTCCAGGTGCAGCGCGCCCTCGTGGGTGCACGCGTACACGACCTCGGCCTGCAGGTAGGCGGACGCGGCCGGGACGGGCTTGAGCAGTTCCGGCCGGTCGATCGTGGGCGCCAGGACCTCGTGCACCTGCGAGCCGTAGCGGTCCAGCAGGTGCCGGATGCGGTACGGGTGCACGCCGTGCGCGGTCGCGATCTGGTCGGCCTGGTTCACCAGCGCGTGGTAGCCGTCGGCGCCGAGCAGCGGGACCTGGTCGGTGATCGAGGAGGCGACCCGTCCGGACAGGTCCGGAGTCACGGCGTCCACCGCGTCGGCCGCCATCACCCGGTACGTCGTGTACTTGCCGCCGGCGATCGCCACCAGGCCCGGGGCGACGCGGGCCACCGCGTGCTCCCGCGACAGCTTCGAGCTCTCGTCGCTCTCGCCCGCCAGCAGCGGGCGCAGCCCGGCGTACACGCCTTCGATGTCCTCGTGCTTGAGCGGCGTGGCCAGCACGGTGTTGACGTGCTCGAGGATGTAGTCGATGTCCTTCTTGGTCGCCGCCGGGTGCGCGAGGTCCAGGTTCCAGTCGGTGTCGGTGGTGCCGACGATCCAGTGCCCGCCCCACGGGACGACGAACAGCACGGACTTCTCGGTGCGCAGGATCATCCCGGCTTCCGAGACGATGCGGTCGCGCGGCACGACGATGTGCACGCCCTTGCTGGCCCGCACCCGGAACCGGCCGCGGCTGCCGGACAGGCGCTGCAGCTCGTCGGTCCACACGCCGGTCGCGTTGATCACGGTTTGCGCGCGGACCTCGGTCTCCTCACCGGTCTCCACGTCGCGCAGCTGCACGCCCGCGACCCGGTCGGCTTCCCGGAGGAACCCGGTGACCTGGGTGGAGGTCGCCACGACCGCGCCGTAGCGGGCGGCGGTGCGGGCCACGGTCATGGTGTGGCGGGCGTCGTCGGACTGCGCGTCGTAGTAGCGGATGCCGCCGATGAGCGCGTCCCGCTTCAGCGCGGGCACCATGCGCAGCGCACCGGCCCGCGACAGGTGCTTCTGCCCGGGGACGGAGCGGGCGCCGCCCATCGTGTCGTACATCAGCAGCCCGGCCGCGGTGTACGGGCGTTCCCACACCCGGTGGCTCAGCGGGTACAGGAACGGCACCGGCTTGACCAGGTGCGGGGCGAGGCGCGTGAGCATCAGCTCGCGCTCCCGCAGGGCCTCGCGGACCAGGGAGAACTCCAGCTGCTCCAGGTAGCGCAGGCCGCCGTGGAACAACTTGCTGGAACGGCTCGACGTGCCCGCCGCGAGGTCGCGCGCCTCCACGAGGGCGACTCGCAGCCCGCGGGTGGCGGCGTCCAGCGCGGCGCCGGCGCCGGTGACTCCGCCGCCGATCACGACGACGTCGAACTCCTCCGACCCCAGCCGTCGCCAGTTGCGCTCCCGGTCGCCCGGACCGAGCCTGCCCTGGGCCTCTTCCGAGGCGCGGGTGGCATCGGTGGCACCGGTCGTTGCGGATGATTTCTCGTCGTGGGACACCTGGCGTCCTCCTCGCTCGAATCGCGATCACCGCCGACCCGCGCCCCATCGGCACGTTCCGCGGTGGTCATCATGCCCGGCCTGCGCCTTGCACGCCTGCCGCGCCATTGCTGCTCGGACCTGCTGCGGCCAGGTCCTTCTTCGACGTTTCCGCATGGATGTCGCCGGTCCGCCGGACCGTCGCCCCGCGTTGCACGAGGACCTCGATCTCGGCGTCCGGCGTCGCCGAATCGACGATCACCATGTCGAACTCCTCCGCGGGCGCGACCGCGTGCAGCGCGCGCCTGCGGAACTTCGTGTGGTCCACGTAGAGCACTCGGCGGCTGGCCGCGGCCAGCATCGCCTTCTTGATCTGCACCATCTCCTGCTGCGGGTAGCAGCAGATCCCGTCGGTGACCGCCGAGACGGACATGACCGCGAGGTCCACCCGCAGCCCGCGCAGCGCGTCCAGCGCCATGCCGCCGACGAACGCGTCGGCCCAGGGCAGGTAGTCGCCGCCGATGGAGATCAGGTGCACGCCTTGGTGCGCGGCCAGTTCACCGAACACCCCTCGATGGTTCGTCACCACGGTCAGCGGCGCGCGCTCCGGCAACCGCCGGGCCAGGTAGACGCCGGTGGTCGAATCGTCGAGCACCAGGGCCTGGCCCGGTTCGATCAGCTCGGCCGCCGCCGCCGCGAGCTCGTCCTTCTCCGCCTCGTTCTGCTGCATCCGGTATTCCGAGGCGGCCTCGTAGAGCAGCGAGGACGCCGCGGAGACGTAGCCGCGGTTGCGGTGCACGAGGCCTTGCGATTCCAGATCGGCCAGATCCCGGTACACGGTCATGGCGCTGGCGCCCACCGTCGCGACCAGGTCGTCGATGCGCAGCGAGCCCTCGGCCATCACCAGCTCGGTGATCCGGCGTCGCCGGTCCTGCTGCTTTCCGGACGGGCGTCGACCGGACGTAGCGGACATCGTCGTCCCCCTCACCGCCGTATCCCCTGCGGGGACTTCCACCATTGGATGCCCATCCTCCTGGCCGAACCCGCGCCCGACCGTCGCGCCTCGCGGCACGAGCGCCGCTGACTTCGGCTTCACCGTACATCGCGATAAAAACACCATCGCAAAGCTATTGCAATGTTTGTTTTCACATGCCTAATGTGACCGTGTTCTCCGGCGCGTCCGGCCGCCGGAGCGGCTCCAACGGAGGAGGTCGACGTGCCCATGCCCGCAACCGGGACTCGCCGCCGACCCGTGATCCGGCACCCTCGCCAGGCCGACCGGAACCACTCCGCCCGACCGATCGCGACGCGCCCTCCCGCGCTACCCGCACGCCGGACGATCAACGCACACCCGACCGCGCCGATGGCGCCGCGACGAGGGGACCTGGGACATGAGTCTGGGTGAGATCTTCCTCTGGGAATTGATGGGAACCGCCGTGCTGACCCTGATGGGCTGCGGGGTGGTCGCCAACGTGACCTTGCGCAAAGCGCTGGGCAACAACGGCGGCTGGCTGCTGGTGAACTTCGGCTGGGGCTTCGCCGTGTTCGCGGGCGCGAGCATCGCCGAACCGACCGGGGCGCACATCAACCCGGCCGTCACGCTGGGCCTGGCCGTCGACGGGCAGGTGCCCTGGAGCCAGGTGCCGGTCTACATCGTCGCGCAGCTGATCGGCGGCACGCTCGGCGGCGTGCTGTGCTGGGCCGCCTACAAGCTCCAGTTCGACACCCACGACGAGCCCGAGGGCACCCTCGGGATCTTCAGCACCGCCCCCACCGTGCGGAACACGACGTGGAACCTGGTCACCGAGATCATCGCCACCTTCGTGCTGGTGCTGTGGATCATCCAGACGCCCGGTTCCGGGCGTGGTGACGACGGCGCCTTCAGCTTCGGCAACGACGCGCTCGGCTACGCGGCGGTCGCGTTCATCGTGATCGGGCTCGGTGCCTCGCTCGGCGGGCCCACCGGCTACGCGATCAACCCGGCCCGCGACCTCGGTCCGCGCCTCGCCTACGCGCTGGTGCCGATCCGCGGCAAGGGCCCCGCGGACTGGGGCTACTCCTGGATCCCGGTCGCGGGCCCGATCATCGGCGGCGTCCTGGCGGGCGCGCTGGCACTGGTGCTGCCCGCGACCTGAGCGCGCTCCCGTTCCGCGCGAGCGCACGCCGCGCGGAACGGGGCCGCCCGCCGCGGTCCGGGGCGGCCGATCGGCGCACCGCAGGTGGCGTCGGAAGGCTGCCCCGCCGGCCTGCGCGGGTGACACTCACCCCAGGCCCACCACGCACATCTCGGAATCCATCGAAAAGGACGACATCATGGCCTCCTACGTCGCCGCGATCGACCAGGGCACCACCTCCACCCGCTGCATGATCTTCGACCACGGCGGCCGGGTGGTGGCCGTCGACCAGGTCGAACACCGGCAGATCTTCCCGAAGGCCGGCTGGGTCGAGCACGACCCGGAGGAGATCTGGAGCAACACCCGCCAGGTGTGCGCGGGCGCCCTGGCCAAGGCCGACCTGGTGACCTCCGAGATCGCCGCGGTCGGCATCACCAACCAGCGCGAGACGACCGTCGTGTGGGACAAGACCACCGGCAAGCCCGTCTACAACGCCATCGTCTGGCAGGACACCCGCACCGACACCATCGTCGGTGAGCTCGCCGACGAAGGCGGGCAGAACCGCTTCCACGCCAAGACCGGCCTGACGCTGTCGCCGTACTTCTCCGGCACCAAGATCCGCTGGATCCTGGACAACGTCGACGGGGTGCGCGCCCGCGCCGAGAAGGGCGAGCTGCTGTTCGGCAACATGGACACCTGGGTGCTGTGGAACAGCACCGGTGGCCCCGACGGCGGCCTGCACGTCACCGACCCCACCAACGCCTCCCGGACCCTGCTGATGGACCTGGAGAAGCTGGAGTGGGACGAGGACATCTGCCGCGAGATCGGCGTGCCGACCTCGATGCTGCCGGAGATCCGGTCGTCGTCGGAGGTCTACGGGCACTTCCGCGAGCGCGGCGTGTTCGGCGGGCTGCCCATCGCCGGGATCCTCGGCGACCAGCAGGCCGCGACGTTCGGGCAGGCCTGCCTGTCGCCCGGTGAAGCCAAGAACACCTACGGCACCGGTAACTTCCTGCTGCTCAACACCGGAACCGAGCCGGTGCTGAGCAACAACGGGCTGCTCACCACGGTCGGCTACAAGATCGGCTCGAACGACACCGTGTACTGCTTGGAGGGCTCCATCGCGGTCACCGGGTCGCTGGTGCAGTGGCTGCGGGACAACCTCGGGCTGATCGGCACCGCGCCCGAGATCGAGCAGATCGCGCGCAGCGTCGAGGACAACGGCGGCGCTTACTTCGTGCCCGCGTTCTCCGGCCTGTTCGCCCCGCACTGGCGTTCCGACGCGCGCGGCGCCATCGTCGGGCTCACCCGGTTCGTCAACCGCGGTCACCTGGCCCGCGCGGTGCTGGAGTCCACGGCGTTCCAGACCCGCGAGGTCATCGAGGCCATGAACGCCGACTCCGGGGTGCCGCTGAAGTCGCTCAAGGTCGACGGCGGCATGGTCGGCAACGAGCTGCTCATGCAGTTCCAGGCCGACATCCTCGGCGTCCCCGTGATCCGCCCGACGGTCAGCGAGACCACCGCGCTCGGCGCCGCCTACGCCGCCGGGCTCGCCGTCGGGTTCTGGGCCGGGGAGGACGACATCCGGTCCAACTGGGCGAAGGACAAGCAGTGGGACCCGGTGATGCCGGAAGAGCGCCGCGCCCACGAGTACGCCCAGTGGCAGAAGGCCGTCACGAAGACCTTCGACTGGGCCTGAGGACCGGCCTCGAAGACGGGATTCGAGGTTGCACCGACCGCCGGCGGGCCGAGTGCCCGCCGGCTCGCGGCTCCTCGGTGCGCGGGCGCCCTCCGCACCGGGGAGCCGCCTCATCCCCTCGGCTGCGGCCAGGTCATGTCGGTCGTGGCCGTCATCGGCTCGCCGGTCACTTCGATGCGGCGCGGCTCGTTCGGTTCACCGCTGGACATCACGACCAGCACGACCCCGATCAGCGCGGCCACCGCGACCGCCCAGGACACCGACACCTTCGGCATGCGTCCCCCTCAGCCCGCCGGCACCGTGCCGGCCCGCTACCAAGGTCGCCGAAGTCGGCCGACTCGTTACTCCGGCCGCCTCGGCAGGCCGGACGCGGTCAGCCGCCACACCAGGTGGGTGCCGGAGCCCGCCGGTGCGAGCTGGTCCTCCGGAACGGGACACCGGTCGACCTCGATGAATCCCAGGGACTTCGGGATCGCCCCACTGCGCGCGTTCGCCTCGTCGTGCCAGATCTCCAAGCGGTCCGCGCCCAGCCGGAAGCCCTCGTCGATCAGCGCGATCACCGCCCGGCGCATGATGCCGCGCCCCTCGAAGTCCCGGTGCAGCCAGTAGCCGATCTCCAAACCGCCGGGCCCGATCCGGCTCATCAGGCCGGCCGCCCCGATCACCTGCTGGTCCGGGCCGAGCACCGCGTAGTTGAAGGCCGTGCGCTGCGCCCAGTCGCGGTCGTTCTTGCCGACGAAGTCGGCGGCCTCCTTCATCCCGTAGCCGGGCTTCGCCCACGGCAACCACGGCCCCAGGTGCTCCAGCGACTCCGTCACGAGCCGCAGGACGACACCGGCGTCCTCCAGCCGCCACCGGCGCAGATCCACTCCATCGTGGTGCAGTTTCTCGTGCGGCTCCATGCCGCAGGAGTCTGCTGCACTCCGCCCCCGAGCGGTACCGGTTTTCCCACGCCCGCCCCGGCCGGCTCCGTCCGGCGGGACGACCGGCGAGAACCGACCGCCCCTCACCACACCGCGTAGGGGCCGATCTTTGATCCTCGTCCTGTCAGCGGCGAAGCCGCTGAGCAGCGACCACGCACGCAGCCGGACCACCCGCGGGTTCTCAGCGGTTTCCTCGCGAGGACAGCTTTTTCCCTCGTGGCGGAGCCACTCGGGAAAAAACTGCCACACCGGCCAGGGGCGCAGCGAGGAAACCGCTGAGGTTCCGCTGAACGACCACCTACGCAGGCCATTCCGAAAGAACCTGCTCGACGACGTCGGCTGCCGTGCGGGCACCACCGGCTTCCTGGATCTCCTGCCGGATGGCCCGGGACCTGGCGAGCAGCTCCGGGTCGTCGCACACCTGGTCCAGCGCCGCACGCAGCGCCTCCGGGGTCGCCTGCTCCTTCGGCAACCGCACCCCGATGCCGAGCTGCTCGATCCGCTCGGCGTTCGCGAACTGGTCCGCGGCCTGCGGAATCGCGATCATCGGCACGCCGGAGTACAGGCCTTCCATCGACCCGCCCATGCCGGCGTGGGTGATGAACACGTCCGCGTGCGACAGCACGTTGAGCTGCGGCACCCACCGGTGCACCTCGACGTTCGCGGGAATCTCCCCCAATTCCGCCGGGGCGACGACCTTGCCGATGGTGAGCACCACCTGCCAGTCGAGACCGCCGAAAGCGGCCAGGCAGGAGCGGTAGAGCTCCAGCTGATCGGTGTAGGCGGAGCCCATCGAGATCAGCAGCACCGGCCGCTCGTCGGACGGTTCCCATGCGCCTTGGGAGGAACGCTCGGTCAGCATCGGCCCGACGAACGTGTACTCGTCGGCGACCGAATCGCCGTTGTACTGGAACGAGCGCGGAATCGCGACGACGCAGCGCTCGGGATCCATCGTCGCGAACGTCATCGGCACGCCCTGCGCGGCGAAGAACTCGTCGGCGCGGGCGTGGACCGCTTTGAGCTCCGGGGTGTCCTGCGAACCGAAGACCTCTTCGATCCCTTCGAACCGCACGTGCGTCGAGGACAGGCAGATCGCCGGGACGCCCCACTGGTGCGCGAGCACCGGCGCTTGCAGTGCGCCGATGTCGTAGACGATCAGGTCCGGCCGGTCCTGGTCGTAGGCGGTGGCGAGCTGCGCCCGCACCGCGATCATCTCTTCGACGAACAGCAGCACGGCGGCGGCCTGCTCGTCCGGCCACTGCTCTTGGGTGGCCGCGGAGGGCAGCGTCGACTCGTAGCGGACCGGCGTGGCTCCGACTTCGGCCACCTGCGGCACGAAGTCCTCGGTCACGGCGTAGGTGACGCGGTGGCCGCGAGCGGTCAGCTCGGCGACCAGCCCCAGGCCCGGGTTGATGTGGCCGTGCGCGGGCACCGCCATGAAGGCGATGTGCGCACGCTCGTTCGGCACGTGATCCATTCTGATCCACTCCACGATTCGGGAAGCCGTCCCCGCGCGCGGGGACGAGCTCGGAATGTCGGCGAGCACCTGCGCGTCGAACCGGCCCCGGAAAGCGGGCGGCGCGCGGCGCGGTTCAGCCGCAGGCGGCGAACTCGCGCGGGCACGTCACGGGTGACGTTCTTCCGCAGGTGGGCGGAGATCAGAGGTAGAACTGGTGCCAGAACATGCCGGAACCGTAACCGGGCCGCACCGGGGCCGTTGCGTCATTTTCGCCGCTGCGCCGACCAGCGGTGACCGGTTCAGGCGGTGCGCTCGGCGATGGCGTCCTCGACCATGCGGCGGGTCTGCCACAGCTCGTTGCCGTTGACCTCGTCGCGCAGCGCGACCAGGTCGGCCATGGTGGCTTTTGCCGGTCGTCCCAGCTTGTCGAGGCTCTTGAGCAGCCCCAGCTGGGCCAGCGCCATGCCGCGCGGTTCCCGGATGGCTCGGAACTTCCCGTGCGCGTCCCGGTAGGTGCGGGCGGCGTCGCCGTACCGGCCGGCCCGGAAGTGCACGTTGCCGCGCATCTTGCGGTTGTAGGCCAGCGCGCTGGAGAGGTCCATCCGGCGGCAGGTCCCTTCGGCGCTCGTCAGCAGCTCCAGCGCCTGCTCGTGCTCACCGCGCAGCGACAGCACGTCCGCCTGCCCGCGCAGCGCCCACGCGTGGCCGCGGTCGTCACCGGAGTTCGCCGCGACGTGCGCGGCTTCCTCGAACCGCTGGGCCGCCGAGTCGAGGTCCCCGGTGTTGCGCTCGATCTGGGCGAGTCCTTCCAGCGCCCACACGATGTGCCGGGATTCCTCCCGCTTGCGCGCCTCGGTGAGCACGTGCTCGTGCAATCCGCGCGCCTGCTCGAAATCGCCCTGGATTCGCACCGTCTCGGCGACACCGGCGAAGGTGTAGCCGTAGGCGACGATGTCCCCCGCCGCCGCGGCCAGGTCCCGCCCCTGGCTGAGCCAGCGCAGCGCCAGGTTCAGCTCTCCCCGCTGGCGCGCCAGCGTGCCCCCGCTCCACAGCGCCCACGCCCGCGCGGCGGTGTCGCCGGCGGTGCGGGCCGCGCGGTAACTGGCCTTCCAGGCGAGCTCGGCCTCTTCGAGGTGCCCCAGCCTGCGGCAGGATTCGGCGACGGCCAGCTTCGCCTGCGCGACGTCGAGGGCCGTGCCCTGCTCGGACGCCCACTGCTCCCGGATTCGCGCCTGTCCGAGGACGTCCTCGTAAGCCGTGTTCACGGACATGTCCTGCAGCGCGCCCTGGTATTCCGGTGCGAACGCCTTGTTGCCGTTCATTCGAGTCCGCCTCACTTGCCTGATCGCCGATGCCCGGCGTTGTCGTCACCGATACGGGTGGCCACCGCTGATGCCTCGTGGCAGTGGCCACCCGCGTCCCTCCGCACCCCTTGCACGAATGAATCTAGGTGCGGGCACGGGCCGTGCGGATCGGCCGAAGTGGCGCGGTTGAAGTCGATCGATAGGCCGTGGACGCGGATCGTTCTCATACTTTCGGCCCGAGTGCGCCGACCCCTCGATCGTTCGTGGCCGAGGCGGACGCCCGGCCCTGGCGGAGCACGCCTGGTCAGGCACCCGGCCGCTGATCGGCGGGCAGCGCGCACGCCGGTGTGGACCCCGGCAGCCGGTAGCGGTTCGCGGCGATCCACCGGTACGCGAACGCGGCGAGCGAACGCAGCACCGGCAGCGACAGCAGCGTTCCCGGCACCGACCACGGGAGGCCGCAGTGCCGGAGCAGCGCGGCGACCGCGTCCGCGCCACCGCGCACGCGACCGCGTTCGCCCACCCAGAGCACTTCGTGCCGGGCGCGCTGCTCGGTGGTGCCCAGGGCGGCCAGGTCGGCCTCCTGCCACGCGACGATGCGCGCTCGCAGCGGCAACTTCTCGGCGAGCCGCACGCTGCGGGTGCAGAACCCGCAGTCGCCGTCGTAGATCAGGACCGGTGTCGCCATGTTCCACGCCTCCCGCGCTCCAGCGTCCCCGTTCCGGGGACGCCCGTCGATCCCGCGGCGGGCACGAGCGGGGTCAGTCGAGGTCGTCGTGGCGCATCAGCTGGCGCCCGGCCTCGGTCAGCGAGCCCGACAACGACGGGTACACCGAGAACGTGTTGGCCAGGTTCTCCACCGTGACCTGGTTCTGCACGGCCAGCGCGATCGGCAGCACCAGTTCGCTGGCGTTCGGGGAGACGACGACGCCACCGATGACCACACCGGTCTGCGGTCGGCAGAAGACCTTGAGGAAGCCTCGGCGCAGCCCTTCCATCTTGGCCCGCGGGTTCGTCGCCAGCGGCAGCGTCACGATCCGCGCGGGCACGTCACCGCAGTCGATCGCCTGCTGGCTGATGCCGACCGTGGCGATCTCGGGGTGGGTGAACACGTTGCCGGCGACCGTCTTCAGCTTGATCGGGCTGACGCCTTCGCCCAGCGCGTGCCACATCGCGATGCGCCCCTGCATGGCGGCGACGGAGGCCAGCAGCAGCAGGCCGGTGCAGTCCCCGGCCGCGTACACGCCGGGCACCTTCGTGCGGGACACCCGGTCGACCTTGACGTAGCCGCCGCGGTCGGTCTCCAGGCCGAGCCGTTCGAGGCCGATGTCCTCGGTGTTGGGCACCGATCCGACCGTCATCAGGGCGTGACTGGCCTCCACCTGCCTGCCGTCGGCGAGGTGCACGACCACGCCCTTGTCGGTGCGTTCGACGCGCTCGGCGCGAGCGTGCTTGACCACCTCGGTGCCGCGCTCGGCGAAGACCTCTTCGAGCACTCCGGCCGCGTCGGCGTCCTCGTGCGGCAGCACGCGGTCCCGGCTGGAGATCATCGTGACCTTGACGCCCATCTCGGTGTACGCGGAGGCGAATTCCACGCCGGTCACCCCGGAGCCGATCACCGCGAGGTGCTCGGGCAGCTCCGGCAGGTCGTAGAGCTGCCGCCAGCTCAAGATCCGCTCGCCGTCGGGCACCGCGCCCGGCAGAACGCGCGGAGTGGCGCCGGTGGCGATCAGCACCACGTCGCCGATCAGCTCCTCGGAGCCGCCGTCGGCCCGCTCGACGCCGATGTGGTGCTGGGCCATGCCGTGTTCACGGTCGGTGAACCGGGCCCGACCAGCGATGATCTTGACGCCTTCCCGGCGGACCCGAGCCCGGATGTCCGCGGACTGCGCCAGTGCGAGCCCCTTGACCCGGCCGTGCACCACGGCGACGTCGACAGCGACGGATTCGGGACTGGTGCGGATGCCCAGCTCGCTCACGTCACGCGCGGAGGAACGCGCACCCGCGGAGGCGATGAACGTCTTGGACGGGACGCAGTCGTAGAGCACGCACGCGCCACCGAGCCCGTCCGGTTCGACCAGCGTGACGTCGGCGCCGTTCTGCGCGGCGACGAGGGCCGCCTCGTAACCGGCCGGCCCACCTCCCATGATCACGATGCGGGTCACTTCGCGTTCCTCCAGAAATCCGAGCCTTGTGGGCGCCGCAGCCACCCTATGTCGCAAGCGTCGCCGACGATTCGGGCGGTACCCACCGGTTCGTCGCGTTCCGATCACGACTCGCCGTCGACGGTGACGCGGTCCACTCCGACATCGGGCGTATCGATCGCTACCCTGTGGGGCGTGCCGCTGTACGCCGCGTACGGGTCCAACATGGACCCGGCCCAGATGACAGAGCGAGCCCCGCACTCCCCCTTGGCGGGAACGGGCTGGCTGATGGACTGGCGGCTGACCTTCGGTGGTGAGGACTACGGCTGGGAAGGTGCGCTGGCGACGATCGTCGAGCACCCCGGCGAGCAGGTCTTCACCGTGCTGTATGACGTCAGCCCCGAGGACGAACGCCAGCTCGACCGTTGGGAGGGCTCCGAGCTGCGGATGCACAAGAAGCTGCGGCTTCGCGTGCAGACCCTCGACGGCCCGGTGCTCGCCTGGCTGTACGTGCTCGACGCCTACGAGGGCGGGTTGCCCTCGGCCCGCTACCTGGGGGTGATGGCCGACGCCGCGGAAGCGGCGGGCGCACCCGAGGACTACGTGGCGAAGCTGCGCACTCGGCCCTGCGGCAACATCGGACCGTGATCGGCTCGCCGCCGTCGAGCGATCCGGTCGCCACATCCCGCGTGTGATAATCACACCGACGGCACACGTCGTGGGTGAGGTGGGTGTGGCCCAGGTCGACGGGACGGTCTCCCAACAGCAGCGGCGCGAGCAGATCCGGCAGGACGTGCTCGCCCACGGCCACGTGCGCATCGAACAGCTCGTCGAGGAGCACGGCGTCAGCGGGATGACCATCCACCGCGACCTGGACCTGCTGGAACGCCAGGGCTGGCTGCGCAAGATCCGCGGCGGCGCCACCTCCACGCCGGGTTCGCTGCTGGCGAGGTCGGTGGGCGCGCGACGCTCCGACGCCGCGGACGCGAAGGCCCGGATCGCCCGCCACGCGCTGCGCCACATCACCTCCGGCCAAGTGGTCGCGATCGACGACAGCACCAGCGGGCTGGCGGTCGCCGAACTGCTCGCCCCGGCGGCTCCGCTGACCGTCGTCACCAACTTCCTGCCGGTGATCAACCTGCTCAGCGGGCAGGACGGGCTGCACGTGATCGGCCTGGGCGGCGATTACCACCCGGGCTTCGACGCGTTCCTCGGCCTGCACGCCGCCGACATGGCGGACACCTTGCGCTCCGACGTGCTGCTGCTGTCGACGACCGCCGTGGTCGACGGGCACTGCCTGCACCGGTCGCAGGAGACGGTGCAGGTGAAGCGGGCCCTGATGCGCACCGCGGCCACCCGCGTCCTGCTGGCCGACCACTCCAAGTTCGAACGCCGAGCCGTGCACGAACTGGCGCCGCTGACCGATTTCGACCTGGTCATCGTGGACGCCGACACCCCGCCCGCGGTGGTCGAAGGCATGCGCGGTCGCGGCGTGGCCGTGGAGATAGCCGAAGCCTGATCCGGCGGCCGGGCGAACTACCGGGCTCGTTGCAGCCGTTCCACCGCGGCGGGCACGTCGGCCAGCGAGAACACCGCGATGTCGGGCTCGTCGAGCTGCTCCCGCGTCGGATCGGGCGGTGCCTCCCCGCGAACCACCCAGACCGTGCGGATCCCCAGCCGCTGCGCGCCGCGGACGTCGGAGTCCAGCCTGTTGCCGACGTGCACCGCGTGCGCCGGCGACACCCCGGCCCGGTCCAGTGCGTGCTGGAAGATCGCCGGATCCGGCTTGGCGGCGCCCACCAGCTCCGAGATGGCCCAGTAGTCGATGAACGAGGCCACGCCGTCCCGGCGCAGCGCGTCCACCACCAAGGCCCGCTGATTGGCCACCACGGCGATCTTGTAGCGCTCGGAGAGCTCGCGCAGCGCGGGCAGCACATCGGGATGCAGCGCGGAGGGCGGGTAGAACCAGTAGCTCTCGGCGCGGTCGGACAACCGCTGCCGGTCCCCCTCGCGCAGGAAGCGCTCCGCCATCGCCGTGCGCAACGAGCCTTCCTGCGACTGCCGCCGCGCGTCGTAGACGCGCTGGAAATCCGCTTCGAGCAGCACTCCGCCGTTCTCCGCGACCAGTTCGCAGGTCGCCCGCAGCAGGGCTTCCCGGTACCAGGAATCGTCGTAGATCGGCCCGCCCACGTCCAGCAGGACCAGTTCGATCCGCTCGCCCGGCGTCCTGGGCGCCACCGCGGACCCCGGCCCGGAGTCCGCGGGCGCGGCGGCCCGCTCCGGAGCCGGGAGCTCGCCGGGGGACTTCTCGCTCTGTCGTGGCACTTCGCGTCCTCCTCGTCCCGCGGCCCTGCTGGATCCGCACGCCGAAGCGGCGGACACCGACGTCGGCTCGGGCCGGAATGCCGGGCTCCTCGCTGAACATAACGCATTCGAATGCGGTCATCACAGCCGTTCGTGTGATGTTCGGGAGCCGGTTCACGACCGGCCTCCGGTGGGCAGGGCAGCCTCGATGCGGGCCACGACGGGAATGGCTCCGGACGGGCCGAGTCGGGCCAGCTCCAGCAGTTCGGCGGCGCGCCGGGTTCCGCGCCGATCGCGCCGTCGCGCCACCTGCTCGGTCACGACCGCGTGGAACCGGACCGCGGCCGAGCCCAGCGCTGCCAGCGCCTGTTCCAGGCAGGCCAGCGCGGTCCGGCGCTCACCCGTGCAGAGCATCTCCGCGAGGGCGGCGTCCAGCGCGTACACCCGGAGCCCGTCGAGTTCGATCACGTCGGCCTCGCGGACCCAGGTCTGCTTGATCGCCAGGTCCGGCGCCGGGCGGAGCTGGCGGTCGTAGGGCACCGCGACGTGCACCGTCCGGTCGGCGATCGCCTCGGTGCAGCCGTGCATGGCGACGGCGGTCGGGCCGCTGAGCACCGCGTGCGGTCCGGCGCGCAGCAGCGCGGCCTCCGCTCGCGCCAGCGGGTCCCCGGCTCGTTCGGACGGCAGCACCACGCCGGACCACGGCTCGATCCACCGGCCGTCGTCCAGCGCCGCTCGTAATCCGTCCGCGCCGAACGCGCGTTCGGCGCTGGACCGGCGAAGCGCGCCGTGCAGCGTTGCGCCCGGGACCTCGGAGGCTGGCCGGGGCGCGGCACCTCGATCGGTGCGGCCGGGTGGTGCCGGCCCGCGCCGCTCGGCGGGGATCTCGGGAGGAGCCGTGGGAAGCAGCAGGTTCGCGGTCATACCTATAAGAGGGCGCGAACCCCGGAACTGATACATCTCGTTCGAGTGAACGCCGCGGCGGAACTCCCGGTATCCAGCAGAGGCCGACGGGACCCCGCCGCGCGTTCGACTCGCGAGGACGTCACGGCCGGACCGGACGCCTCGCCCGACGCGTCACTTGGTCAGCGCCGCCAGCGCCGTCCCGACCATCACCCGGATGCCGACCAGCAACGCCCGCTCGTCCAGGTCGAAGGTCGGCTGGTGCAGGTCCCTGGCCCGCGCCTGCCCGGAACGCACGCCGAGCCGCACGAACGAGCCCGGCACGTGCTCCAGGTACCAGCCGAAGTCCTCGCCGCCCGAGGACTGCGGAGTGCCCGTGACCGCGTGCTCTCCCAACGCGGCCTGGATCGCCGCGGACATCAGCTCGGTGCTCGCCGCGTCGTTGACCACGGGCGGCACACCGCGCCGGTGCTGCAGGTCGAAACCCACGCCCAGCGGCGCCAGCAGGCCCGACACGAGCTCCCGCGTCAGCGGCTCCAGCTCCGCCCACGTCCCCCGATCGCCGGTGCGCAGCGTGCCGGTGAGCACGCCGGTCTGCGGGATCGCGTTCGGCGCCTCCCCCGCGTGCACCGCGCCCCAGGTGAGCACCGTTCCGGTGCGCGGGTCGACGCGGCGGGACAGCAGCGTCGGCAGCCCGGTGATCACGGTGCCCAGCGCGTGCACCAGGTCCGCGGTCAGGTGCGGCCGCGAGGTGTGCCCGCCGGGCGAGTTCAGCCGCAGCTCCAGCAGATCGCTGGCGGAGGTGATGGCACCGGCCTTCACCCCGACGCGGCCGACCGGCAGCCGCGGATCGCAGTGCAGCCCGAAGATCTGCTCCACGCCGTCGAGCCCACCGGCGGCGAGCACGTCGAGCGCGCCGCCCGGCATGACCTCCTCGGCGTGCTGGAAGATCAACCGGATCCGGCCGGGCAGCTCCGGCCCCGTCGCCAGCGCCAGGGCCGTGCCCAGCAGGATCGTCGTGTGCGCGTCGTGGCCGCAGGCGTGCGCCACGCCGTCCGCGGTGGAGGAGAACGGCAGCCCGGTCGCCTCGGTCAGCGGCAGCGCGTCGATGTCGGCGCGCAGCGCGATGGTGCGGCGCGGCTGCGCGTTCTCCGGCCCGAGGTCGCAGAGCAACCCGGTGCCGCCCGGCAGCACGCGCGGGCTCAGCCCGGCCGCGGTGAGCCGCTCGGCCAGGAACGCGGTCGTGCCGTGCTCGGCGCGGGAGAGCTCCGGGTGGGCGTGGATGTGCCTGCGCCACGACAGCACGTGTCCCGCGTTCGCGGTGAGCCACGCGTCGAGCCAGGCCGGGCCCCGTCCGGCACCCAGGTCTTCCAGCGCGCCGTGACCATCGGACCCCACGCCGGACATGGTGTCGCCGCTGTCGCCGATCGGCTCGCCGGGCGGCCTGGCGCCCAGCTCGGCCTCCCGCCACGCGTCCGCGTCGTCCAGGCCGCCGTTGTTCGCTGTCTTGCGCGGCTCGGGGCCGCGAGAATCCACTACCGTCACGCCACGCCTCCCGACGTGTGTTGCCGTCGCGCCGAGCCCGGGTCGGCCCCGGATCCGGCGGCGTTGTGCTTCCCGGTTCGCACCGGGCGGTCTTCGGCCGAGGCCGCGAGCCGCGATCTCAGGCCGGGTTCGGTCGCCGCCGCCACGGCCGTCCACGCCATCGCCACCGCCGCGTCCAGCACGGCGCGATCGGCCGACGGCGACGCGCACGCGGCGGCGAACTCGGCCTGGTGGGTCACCGCGTCGCCGCAGTCCAGCGCGATCATCGGGTGGATCGCGGGCAGCACCTGCGTCACGTTGCCCATGTCGGTGCTGCCGATGACCCGTTCGGCCTGCTCGGCGCGAGGAACCGGCCGGCGCCCGAGTTCGGTGATCGCCGCGCGGTACGCCTCGGAGAGCTCGTCGTCGCAGGACAGTTCGGCGTACACCGGGGATACCTGCACGACCTCGTGGGAGCAGCCGGTCGCCGTCGCACCCGCCTCGAAGCAGGCCCGGATGCGGTTCTCCAGGCGCTCCAAGGAAAGCGACTCGGCGGCGCGCAGGTTGTACATCGCCGCAGTGTGAGCGGGAACGACGTTCGGCGCGGCGCCGCCTGCGGTCACGATACCGTGCACCATCTGGCCGGATTCGAGGTGCTGGCGCAGCAATCCGATCGCGACCTGGGCGACGGTCAGCGCGTCGGCGGCGTTCACGCCGAGCTCCGGAGCCGCCGCCGCGTGCGCCGCTCTGCCCGCGTAGCGCACTTCGAGGTCGTTGATGGCCAGCGACCTGGGCGCGCAGATCTCCTCCGGGCCGGGGTGCACCATCATCGCCATCGCCAGGCCGTCGAACGCGCCGCGTTCCAGCATCAGCACCTTGCCGCCGCCGAGCTCCTCGGCCGGGGTGCCGAGGACGCGGACGGTGATGCCGAGTTCGTCGGCGACCTCGGCCAGCGCCAGCGCGGCGCCGACGGCCGCCGCGGCGATCACGTTGTGCCCGCAGGCGTGGCCGAGTTCGGGCAGCGCGTCGTACTCGGCGCAGATCCCGATCACGAGGTCGCCGTGGCCGCGTTCCGCGGAGAAGGCGGTGTCCAGTCCGGCGACGGGCGCCTGGACGGTGAAGCCGTGCTCGGCGAGCAGCGCGCTCACCTCGGCGGCGCTGCGGTGCTCGGCGAAGGCCGTCTCGGGCTCCGCGTGCAGGCTGCGCGCGAGTCCGATGAGCGCGCGCTCGTGGCGCCGGACGGTCTCCCGGCAGGTGGCGCGGATGTCGGAGCGCGGTGCGGCCTCGCGGGCGGATGGGTCCTGGTTCATGTGGCGACCATCCTGCACGATTCCGGAGCGCTGAAGCCGCAGTGCCCGCGACGGTCCGCCAGCCGGTCGGCGGATTGCGCTCAGCGGCACCGTGTGATCAGCCGCGGGATAGAAGTTCCACATTCAACTTCTTCGCGGGCTTTCCGAACTCCGCGCACACATCCGAGTGCGCCGTACCGGAAGCAGAACTCCGATGCGAAACGCAATGCGGGACAGGAGAGGCACGGGAAAGCGGAACTCGCCGAAGGCCACGAGCGGACCCGAACGATTCCGCGGTCAGCGCCGGCCAGCGCGGCTGCTCGACGGCGATTCCCCAAGCGGCGGAACGCTTTCCGCCGCCGGACCACTGTCGCCGCAGGCCTGGCGCGGCATCCGAACAAGGGATGTCCACAGCGCCGAAGGCGGGCTGAAAGAGGGTGTGGGCCGGCACCGGTCGGGGGGCTTCCCGGTGCCGGCCCACGTCTGCGAGGGGTCACGACCCCAAGTAGTGCACCGTCCCGCCGGGAGTGCGGAGTGCGCCGAACCCGGCTCGCACATCCCGTGCAGTTGTGAAAATCCCACAGGTTAGCCCGCCAGGTCTAGTCCATAGCGGGAAATCTTCGAAAAGAATGCCGAAAACCGACCTCGTTGCCCTTTTTCCCGGAGCACCGCGTGAGGGGTTGCCCTACCTTTTCCACTTGAAGCTGAGGATCGGGCGCTTGCGGGCCTTCCGGGAGAACAGCACCGCCGCGATGAGCACGAAACCACCGATGCCGACCGCCAGCCGCTGCTTGTCGTCGAACGCGCTCTGCTGGTCACCGTTGAGGTCCGGCCCCGGCGGGGCGGTGGGCTCCTGCGCGACCAGCGCGGTCGCGGCGACCGGTGCCTGCTCGGTCGCGGCGACGGCGGTGCCACCGGCCGCGGGCGAGAGCAGGAGGACCCCGCCGAGCGTCAGGACCGCGAGCAGTCGCCCCATGCGTGCCATCAGCACTCCACACCTTTCCACGCAGCGCTACGCGGCGACGGGCCGCCGCACCAGGCCATTTGATCACATCGCGACCGGTGGACGCTCGCGTCCGGGGCAGGTTGCCCGGATCGTCGCAACGCCTCCGGTCAGGCCGTGATGTACGTCGAGATCCCCTGCTTCGCGCACAGCGCCTTCTCCCGCTCCTGCGGCGTGGACGCGCAGCCGTAGCCCTCGAAGTTCGCGAACCGGCCGCTGCCCTGGTACTCGTCCGCGGGCAGCGAGAGGTACTTGGTCATCACCCGCTCCGCCTCGGCGCAGCCCAAGGTCTTGCCCGACTCGTTCTCCGCGAACAGCCGGTACGTGACGCCCGCCCGGTTCGTGATCTCGCCGCAGTCGGTGTCGCCGGTGTCGGGCGGAGCGGTCGATTCGCCGGTGTCGGACGTGGGCGTCGTCGACGACGAATCACCGGTGGTCACCGACGTGGTGGCGGGGGCCTCGCCGGTCGCCGAGGGCTCCGCGGGGCCGCTGGGAGCCGCGTCGGCGGTGGGCGGCGGCGGTTCGAGGGCCTTCGGCAGGGTCACCACCGCGGGCGGCTGCTGGGCGGGCGCGGACTCGGGTGCGGCGCCGCATCCCGCGAGGCAGAGCCCCGCGATCATGGATCCGGCGATCAGTCGGGCACGCATGGTCGCTCCTCGTTCACTGGGTCCGCCCTGCCAGGAAGGAGGACGCGCGGCGCACCCGCCGAGTTCACCGGAAGTGGGGCGGGCCACAGCCGATCCCCTCGGGGCGCTGTGCCCAGGAACGGTACCGGCGACCGCACCCGGCTCGGCGTTCACCGCCGGTCTTGCTCGCGGCCGATGCGCTCGCCCAGGTCGTCGACGACCAGGTTCTCCCGGCGGATGCTGTCGGTCCGGTACGCCGCGCGCCCCACCAGCTGCGCCAGCACCGGCGCGGTGAGCATCTGGAACAACGCCACCAGCCCCAGCGCCAGCGAGTAGTGGAAGTCCAGCTGCAGGGCCGTGCCGATGAGGATCAGGATCAGCCCGAGCGTCTGCGGTTTGGTCGCGGCCTGCAGCCGCGCGGTGACGTCCGGGAAGCTCAGCAACCCGATCGCCCCGAACAGGCAGGACAGCGCGCCCACGATCAGGCAGCAGGCGGAGACCACATCGAGCTGGTTCACCGGTACGGCTCCTTCTTCTCGACGAGGCGGGCCGCGCTGATCGAACCGATGAACGTCAGCAGCGCGAACGCCGCGAGCAGTGCGATGTTGGAACCGTCGCGCAACCAGCCCATGCTCACGCAGGTCCCGGCGACGATCAGCGTCAGCAGCACGTCCAGCGCCACGATGCGGTCCAGCGTCGACGCGCCCAGGATCAGCCTGATCAGCGTCAGCAACCCGGCGATGCACAGCAGCGCGAAGGTCACGACGAACACCACGTCCATCAGGATTCCTCCTTGATGCCCGCGTCCCGCGCGACGCGTCCGACGATCTCGAGCTCGCTCGCGGAACCGACGGCCCGGACGATGCGGCGTTCCAGGCCCAGCACTTCGCGCCGCACCGCGTCCTCGCCCCCGGCCCGCATCCCGAGCGCGTAGACGTAGCAGATGCGGTGCCCGCGGTCGATCTGCATGACGAACTTGCCGGGCGCCAAGGACACGGCGTTGGCGACCATCGCGGTCAGGTGGTCGGAGTCGGTCAGCAGCGTCACCTGCACGATGCCCGCGGTGGTGCGCGGCCCGTGCCGGACCGCCTGCCACGACACGCGCACCGTGGAGATGACCAGGTCCGCAGCGAGGTAGCAGATCAGCCGCAGCAGCGGCAGCGGACGCGCCACCATGTGGGTGGTGACCGAGGGCAGCGGGAACATGGTCGTCACGAGCAGGGCCACCACCACGCCGAACACGAGCGTGCCCAGGTCCAGCGTGCCCCACAGCAGGATCCACACCGCGGTCAGCCACAGCACCAGCGGCAGGCGGCGCAGCGTGCGGCGGGCGAATCGGGTCATCGCGCACCTCCCAGCACCGCTTCGCGGTAGGTCTCGCCGTGCATCAGGTCGTCCGCGGCCCGCTCGCTGACCCCGGCCAGCGGCCCGGCGAACAGGGCGATCACGACGCTCGCGGTGACCAGCACCCCGGTGGCGGCGACCATCGGGCGGGTCGAGTTGCCGGTACCGACGACCAGCTCGTCGTCGGGGTCCGGGTCGGGTTCCGGCGCGCGGACCTGGCCCCAGAACGCCCGCGTCCACACCCGCGCCATCGCGTACAGGGTGAGCAGGCTGGTGAACACCACGCCGCCGGTCACCGCGTACGCCGGCCAGGTCCCGGCGCCCGCACCGGCCTGCAGCAGCGCCAGCTTCGCCACGAACCCGGAGAACGGGGGCACCCCGGCGAGGCTCAGCGCGGGCAGCGCGAACAGCACGGCGATCATCGGCGCGGCCTTCGCCAGCCCGCCCATCCGGCTCAGCGCCACCGTGCCGGTGTGCCGGGTGATCAGACCGCTGACCAGGAACAGCGTCGCCTGCACCGTGATGTGGTGCACCACGTAGAGGATCACGCCGGTGAGCCCGATGACGTCGTAGACGCCGAGCCCGAACAGCATGTACCCGATGTGGCTGACCAGCAGGAACGACAGCATCCGGTTGAGGTCGTTCTGCGCGAGCGCGCCCAGCGCCCCGACCAGCATGGTGATCAGCGCGATCACCAGCATCAACGTCCACGGCTGTTCGTGGCTGAACACCAGGGTCTGGGTCCGGATCAGCGCGTAGATGCCGACCTTCGTGAGCAGCCCGGCGAACACGGCGGTGACCGGCGCGGGCGCCGTCGGATAGCTGTCGGGCAGCCAGAAGTGCAGCGGCACCATGGCCGCCTTCACACCGAACACGATGACCATCAGCAGGCCCAGCGCCACCTGGAGGCCTTCGGGCAGCAGCGCGACCTTGTCGCCGAGGTCGGCCAGGTTCACCGTCGCGGTCGCCGCGTACACCAGCGCGATCATGGTGATGAACAGCAGCGACGAGGTGAGGCTGACGATCACGTAGGTCATGCCCGCGCGCACCCGGCTGGCCGTGGTGCGCCGCGTGATCAGCACGTACGAGGAGGACAGCATGATCTCGAACGCGACGAACAGGTTGAACAGGTCGCCCGCGAGGTAGGCCAGCGACACCCCGGCGCACAGCACCAGGTACATCGGGTGGAACGTCGTGCTGGCGCGCTCCCGGCCGTAGTCGGTGAGCCGCTGGCCGATCGAGTAGATCAGCACCGCGAAGGTCACCACCGCCGAGATCACGAGCAGCAGCGCGGAGAGCCGGTCGGCGATCAGCGTGATGCCCGCAGGCGCCGCCCAGCCGCCGACCTGCAGCACGACGGGGCCGGTGCGGTCGGTGGCGTAGAGCAGCACGCCGGCGTCGACGATGATCGCCGCGAGCACGACGAGCCCGATGATCCGCTGGAAGTCGGCGAACCGGCCGAGCGCGAGCGACATCCCCGCGGCCGCCAGCGGAAGCAGGACGGGCAGGGCCACGAGGACGGTCACTGAGTGGCCTCCCGTTCGAGTTCCTCTTCTTGGGCCTCGTCCTCGGACTCGGCGAGCCTGCGCTCCAGCCGCCGGATGCGGCGGTCCTCGACGTCGTCGCGGACTTCGTCGTGGCCGAGCAGCACCCACGAGCGGTAGGCGAGCGCGAGCAGGAACGTGGTGAGCGCGAAGGTGATGACGATCGCGGTCAGCGCCATGGCCTGGGGCAAGGGGTCGGTCATCTGCTCCGGTGCCGCGTCACCGAGGATCGGCGCCCGCCCCGGCGGTCCCCCGGCCAGCTGCAGCAGCAGGTTGGCGCCGTGCCCGACGATCACGGTTCCGATCAGGATGCGCATCAGCGAACGCTGCATGAGCAGGTAGAACCCGGCTGAGTAGAGCGCGGCGAGCACCACGGCCATCGTGAAGTTGACGGTGAGGTCGTCGGTCATGCCTGGCCCCTCTCCGCCGCCGCCGCGTCGGCTTCGACGCCGGATCCGAGGGTGCGCAGCAGGTCCAGCACCACTCCGATGATCAGCAGGTACACACCGATGTCGAGCACGATGCTGGTGACGAACTTGATCTGCCCGAGCAGCGGGACGCCGATCTTGTAGATGGCGCTCTCCAGCAGTTCGTTGCCGAACATCAGCGGGACGAACCCGGTGAGGGTGGCGATGGTGAGGCCGAGCCCGATCAGCACCGGTGGGCGCAGCGAGATGATCGCGCTGTCGTCCATCCGGCCGCCCGCGAGGTAGCGCAGCGCGAACGCCTGCCCGGCGACGAGGCCGCCGCTGAACCCGCCGCCCGCGCGGTCGTGCCCGGCGAACAGCAGGTAGATCGACAGCACCAGCACGGTGGGGAACACGATGCGGGCCGCGAGTTCGAGCAGCATGGCGCGTTCCCGGCCGTCCCGGGGGAAACCGGACAGCAGCCAGCGCTCCCGCGGCGCGTCCCACCCCGTCCACGGCCCGCGGTTGCGCTGGCCGTTCTGGGGAGCGGTGATCCTGGGGTCGGTGGTCATTCCTGCACCTCCTCGTGGCGGTGGCCGTTCCCGCTGAGCACCGCGCCGGGCTTCTCGGCGGACGCCACCGCGGCGGCACCTCGGGTGCTGCGGCGCCTGCGGTCGAACCGGGAGGCCAGCACCAGGCTGGCGACGCCGGTGGCGGCGACGGCGAGCACGGAGATCTCCCCGACGGTGTCGAACGCGCGGAAGTCGACCAGGATCGCGTTCACGACGTTCGTCGCGCCCGCGCCCTTCTCGGACTGCGCGATGAAGTCGGCGCTGACGTCCGGCGGCCGTTGCCGGGCGGCGCTGAACAGCACCGCCGCGAGCGCGATGACCACGCCGCCCGCGACCGACAGGGCCAACTTCGGCCAGCGCAGCGACCGCGCCGCGTCGCCCTTGGTGAAGCGCGTGGGCAGCCGCCGCAGCACGAACACGAACGCGACCATCGTGAGCGTCTCGACCAGGAACTGCGCCAGGGCGACGTCCGGTCCGCCGTCGACGATGAACAGCCCGCCGATGCCGTAGCCGATCACGCCGACGACCAGCACGGCGGTGAGCCGCCGCTTGGCCCGCACCGCCGCGATCGCCGCGATGATCACCAGAACGGCCAGCGGCACTTGCAGCAGGTTGTGGTAAAGCCGCATGTCATCGGGGATGTGCGCGTGGTAGAGCAGCACCGAGCCGGGAACCGCGAGCACGGTGAGCAGGATGATCGCCAGGTACGTCGGCAGCGAACCGACCTGCGTCCGCCCGGTGACGCCGACCGCCGTGCGCTCCAGCAGCGCCATCATCCGCTCGTAGCCGCGTTGCGCGTCGAGCAGCTTCGGCAGCCGGTTGCGCACCGCGGTGAGGCGGGCGCGCGCCGCGTGCGCCCACAACCCGGCGGCCACGGCGAGCACGGAGAACAGCAGCGGCAGCTCGAAGCCGTGCCACAGCTCCAGGTGGGGCGCGTCCGCACCGGCGCCGAACACCGCCGCGTAGGAACCGGCGAGCTCGTCGGTCAGCGGGTAGCCGACGCCGAGCACCACGCCCGCGAACGCGGGCACCGCGGCGGGCACCAGCAGCAGGGCGTTCGGCGGCTTCGCCGCGGTCGGGTGCACGCCCGGCTTGTCGCCGAACGCGCCCCACAGCAGCCGGGCGCTGTAGGCGACGGTGAACACCGAGCCGAGCACCAGGACGAAGTCGACGAGCAGCCCGCCCCCGCCGGTGCCGAGGAACGCGCCGAACGCGGCCTCCTTGCCGAGGAAGCCCAGCATCGGCGGCAGGCCCGCCATGGAGGCGGCGGCGAGCAGCGCGATGATCGCCAGCGCGGGCATCCGGCGGCCCAGGCCGGACAGCTCCCGCACGTCGCGGGTGCCCGCCTGGTGGTCGACGGCGCCGACCACCAGGAACAGGGTGGCCTTGAACATGCCGTGCGCCAGCAGCATCGCCGCCCCGGCCAGCGCCGCCGCGTAGGTGCCCTGCCCGACGAGCACCATCAGGAACCCGAGCTGGCTGACGGTGCCGTAGGCGAGCAGCTTCTTGAGGTCCGTCTCGTGCAGCGCGCGCCACCCGCCGACGACCATGGTGAACAGGCCGAACACCAACGTCGGCACCCACCACTGCGGCACCCCGACGAACACCGGGCCGAGCCGGGCGACGAGGAAGATGCCCGCTTTGACCATCGAGGCCGCGTGCAGGTAGGCGCTGATCGGGGTGGGCGCGACCATCGCCGTGGGCAGCCAGTTGTGGAACGGCATCTGCGCGGACTTGGTGAGCGCGCCGACGAGGATCAGCGTCGCCGCGACCGCGAGCTGCGCGCCGCCCGGCGGCTCGTCGATGATCTCCGAGATCCGGTAGGTCCCGGCGGCTTCACCCAGGACCACGAAGCCCAGCAGCATCGCCAGCCCGCCCATGGTGGTGATCATGAGCGCCTGCAGCGCCGAACGGCGCGACTCGCGGCTGATGCCCGCCTGCCCGACCAGCAGGAACGAGCAGATCGTGGTCAGTTCCCAGAACACGTACACGGTCAGCAGGTCGTCGGCGAGCACCAGCCCGAACATGGCGCCCGCGAACGCGAGCAGCAGCGGGGCGGAGCGCCGGGCGTCACCGCTGCCCGGCTGGAAGTAGCCGATCGAATAGACCAGCACCAGCACGCCGATGCCCGCGACGAGCAGCGTCATCAGCAGCGCGAGCGCGTCGAGCCGGAAGGTGAACTCCAGGCCGAGCAGCGGCGCCCACGGGATCTGCTCCACGACGGCGTCCCCGCTGAGCACCGAACCGGAGCGCGCCAGCACCCAGGTCAGGGCCGCGGCGGGGGGCACGGCGGCGATCGCGAATGCCGCGCGCGTGTTGCGCCGGGCTACCGCCGGCAAAGCCAGAGCCACCAGCAGATGGACGAGGACGAACGCGGACAAGGGCACCTCCTCGGCGAGCCGGTGATCAACGACCGTGGACCAGGCGACCCCGTGGAATTGTTCGTCACTCACGCTGCGCCCACCATCGCGCGACCCCACCGACGAGCCGATGGGGCCTCCAGGACACTCTCGACGGCCCGCCCGAAGGCGGATGCCGAGTGGTGCGTGACGGGGTCGCCGAACGGTTTGCTCCCGCTGGCGGTGGTCCCGGCCGCGCCCAACTTATCCGAATCGCCCCGTCCGGCCATAATCCCGAGCCGCGGCGCCCGCTCGCGGACGAAGCCCGTCCGGAGGGGTTTTTCGTTGCGACGAAATAATCTTGGACACCTGCGGTGGCCACGGGGCGGAACCGCCCGCGTGGGAAACTTCACTACCGGTAACACCGCTACCCTGCTCACCGGGCCCTTTCGATCACGCTGAGTGATACGTGCTGTTGGTCGACGAAGGGCCGGGTTTCGACCGAGCACGACGGCGCTGGATGGAGAATGAGCGCGTGCCCACCACTGAGGAAGAGACCTCCGCAGGCGCGGATCGGCTGATCGCCGACCGGTACCGGCTGGAACAGCGCATCGGCGGCGGCGCCATGGGCATCGTGTGGGCCGGCACCGATGAACTGCTGCGCAGGCCGGTCGCCGTGAAAGAGGTCCTGCTGCCCAAGGGCATGCCCGAGGGCGAGGCCGCCGAACTCCGCGAACGCGCCCTGCGGGAAGCGCGGGCCATCGCGCTGGTCACCCATCCGAACGTGGTGACGCTCTACGACGTGGCCCGGCACGAGGGCGAACCGTTCGTCGTGATGGAGCTGGTGCCCTCGCAGAGCCTCGCGGCGGTGCTCAGCGAACACGGGGCGCTCGGCGACCCGCAGCTCGCGCTGGTCGCCGACGGCGTCGCCGCCGCGCTCGACGCCGCGCACCGGGCCGGGATCGTGCACCGGGACGTGAAACCCGGCAACGTGCTCATCGGCGACGACGGCCGGATCAAGCTCAGCGACTTCGGCATCTCGCGCAACGTCTCCGAGCACACCATCACCAGCACCGGGATCATGCTGGGCACTCCCGCGTTCATCGCGCCCGAGATCGCGTCCGGGGAGGCCGTCACCGACGCCGCCGACCTGTGGGGCCTCGGCGCGACCCTGTTCGCCGCGTCCGAGGGCGCGGCGCCCTACGGCACCGACGACGATCCGCTGGCGACGATCACCTCCGTGGTGCGCGGCCCGGTGCCCGCCGCCCACCGGGTCGGCCCGATCGCGGAGATCATCGCGAGCCTGATGATCAAGGACCCGGCGCAGCGGATGTCGGCGCAGGAGGTGCGCAGGCAGGTGCAGGGCCTGCTGCCGCCGTCCGGTTCCCGCCCGTTCGAGATGCTGCTCGACCCGGACGCCCCGACGGTGCGGGTGCGCAAACCCGCGAGCACCGCGCGCAGCAGCACCGAAGCGCAGGCCGAGCAGGAGCCGGCGCAGCTGGCCGCCGACCCGGGGCCGTTGCCGTTCATGCTGACCGATCCGCCGCCCGCGCCGCGCAAGCGCTTCCGCTGGGCAGCGGTGGCGCTGGTGCTGGCGGCCGTCGTGCTGTTCGCCGGGTCCGCCGCCGGCGGATTCGCGGCGACCCGCGTGCTCGCCGGACGCGACGTGCTGCCGCAGCTCGACCGCCCCGCGCCCGTCAACCCCACCACGCCCCGGCTGGCCCGCTACGTCGACGAGGCCGACCGCACCGAGGACGGCCGCGGCTCCTTCGAGGTCACCGCACCGGAGGGCTGGTCGTCGTTCCGCGGCAGCCGCAACCAGCCCACCGAGAGCATGATCGTGTACCTGGTGTCGCCGGACGGGGCCTCCGAGGTCGCCGTCGAACGGTTCCAGGACTACTACGGCGACGGCTACACCTCGCAGGACTACGTCGACGTGCTCGAGCAGCGCTCCGCAGGCCAGCACGGCCGGTTCTCCTTGGAAGTGGACGAAGCGTCCGGCGCCGTCGAGAGCACCAGCGGGGAAGCGGACCGTCACCTGCGCTACACCAGCAGCCAGGGCGGACTGATCGGCCCGGCGTCGACGGCCGAAGGACGCGTCACCACCTCGCAGGTGATGCCGCGCGGCGGTGACCTGTGGGTGCTGCGCGTGACCAGCCCCGGTGATCGGCCCGCCGACAACGACGAACTGTTCACCACCGCGCTCAACAGCTTCCGGCTCACCGGGGCCTGAGCGCGGCGAGCGGTGCGGGAAAGACGGCGATCCCGGGTTGCTCCGGCCACCCACCCGGCGGCCGGGAGATGACTACGCTGGTCGATCGTGACGTCTTCTTCGACCTCTGATCCGTTCGCCACCGCCAGCGCCGCCGCGGCCGCTCTCGCCGAGAGCACCGGAGCGGCCCACCACGACCTGGCCGTCGTGCTGGGCTCCGGCTGGCGACCCGCAGCCGAAGAGATCGGCAGCCCCGGCGCCGAAGTGACCATGTCCGACCTGCCCGGTTTCGAACCGCCGAGCGCGAGCGGGCACAGCGGGCGGATCTGGTCGGTGCCCGTCGCGGGCAAGCAGGTGCTGGTGTTCCTGGGCCGCACCCACCTCTACGAGGGCAAGAGCATGGACTCGGTCGTGCACGGCGTGCGCACCGCGGTCGCCGCCGGATGCCGGACGGTGGTGCTCACCAACGCCGCCGGCGGCCTGCGCGAAGGCATGTCCGTGGGGCAGCCGGTGCTGATCAGCGACCACGTGAACCTCACCGCCCGCTCCCCGCTGGTCGGCCCGCACTTCGTGGACCTCACCGACCTGTACTCGCCGCGGCTGCGCGGGATCGCCCGCGAGATCGACGAGTCGCTGGAAGAAGGCGTGTACGCCGGGCTGCCCGGACCGCACTTCGAGACCCCGGCGGAGATCCGCATGCTGCGCGGCAACGGAGTGGACCTGGTCGGTATGTCGACCGTCGCGGAGGCCATCGCCGCGCGAGCCGCGGGCGCGGAGGTGTTCGGGCTGTCGCTGGTGACGAACCTGGCCGCCGGGTTGTCCGGTCAGCCGTTGAACCACCAGGAAGTGCTCGACGCCGGGCAGGAAGCAGCGGGCCGGATGGGCAAACTCCTCCACGCGTTGGTCGAACGGTCTTGAGATTGCCCGCCCGGTTGGTTTGGGCGTGTGGTCGGGTGGCGGAACCTCAGTGCCTTCCTCGCTGCGGGATCTTTTTCCCGAGTGGCTCCGCCACGATGGAAAAAGCTGTCCTCGCGAGGAAGGCACTGAGAACCCGCGGGTGGTCGGCTCTTTGACGTGGGCTATGTGCTTCGCACATCCAGGCACGGCCTGCGGCCGCAAGGCAGGCGTGGCTTCGCCCGCCCAGAGCGCGGCTTCGCCGTAAAGCACGGCTTTGCCCCGGGGCTTTGCTTGGCGGGGTGGTGTTTTGGAATCGCACTTGGGCCGGGTGGCCGGTCCCTATTGGAGGATGTGACGTCGTGGTCACCGGTCAGCATCTTGATCAGGGGTTGGTGGACGCCGCTCGGAACTGGGTCGACGGCGACGTCGACCCGGTGGCTCGGGGCGAGCTCACCGAACTGCTCGACGCCGCCTCCGCCGGGGACTCGGCGGCGGCCGACGAACTCGCCCAGCGCATGTCCGGCCTGCCGACCTTCGGCACGGCCGGCCTGCGCGGCACCGTGCGGGCCGGGGCGAACGGCATGAACCGGGCGGTCGTCGTGCGCACCACCGCCGGAGTCGCGCGCTGGCTGCTCGACCAGGGCCACCGGGGCGGGATCGTCGTGGTGGGCCGGGACGCGCGGCACGGATCGCGGGAGTTCGCCGAAGACACCGCCGGAGTGTTCGCGGCGGCCGGGTTCGACGTCCGCGTGCTGCCCGAGCCGCTGCCCACCCCGGTGCTCGCGCACGCGGCCCGCGCGCTCGACGCCATCGCCGGAGTGCAGATCACCGCCTCGCACAACCCGCCGCAGGACAACGGCTACAAGCTGTACCTGACGGGCGGCACCCAGCTGATCGGCCCCGCCGACACCGAGATCGAACAGCACATCGCGCGCAGTCCCGCCGCGTCCGCCGTCCCCCGGGAACGGACGTGGTCGGTGCACGAGCGGGCGCTCGCGGACTACCTGGCCCCGGTGGCGGCGCTGCCGCGCGGTACCGCGCGCACGCTGCGGGTGGCCGCGACCGCGCTGCACGGGGTCGGGGCGGGCCCCCTGCAACGTGCGCTGGAGGCGGCGGGCTTCACCGACGTGCACTGGGTGGCCGAGCAGTCCGCGCCGGACCCGGACTTCCCCACCGTCGGCTTCCCGAACCCGGAGGAGCCGGGAGCCACCGACCTGCTGCTGGCGCTGGCCGCGGAGACCTCGGCGGACCTCGCGATCGCACTGGACCCGGACGCGGACCGCTGCGCGCTCGGCATCCGGGACCGGGACGGCTGGCGGATGCTGCGCGGCGACGAGACCGGCGTGCTGCTGGGCGAGCACGTCCTGTCGACGCTGGACCGCTCGGCCGCCCCGGATCCGCTGGTCGCGACCACGATCGTCTCGGCGACCATGCTGCGCTCGATCGCGGACCGCCACGGCGTGCGCTTCGACGAAACGCTCACCGGCTTCAAGTGGCTGGTCCGCTCCGGCGACGGCAGCGGAACGGGGCTGGTCTACGCCTACGAGGAAGCGCTGGGGCACTGCGTCGACCCGGAGCGGGTCCGGGACAAGGACGGCATCTCGGCGGCGGTCCTTGCCTGCGACCTGGCGGCGACGCTCAAGGCGCGTGGACGCGGCCTGCCGGACCTGCTCGACGAGCTCTCCACCGAGCACGGCGTGCACCGCACCGGGCAGGTGTCGGTGCGCGTCACCGACCTCGACGTGATCGCGGAGACGATGCGGCGGCTGCGCGCCGACCCGCCGACCGCGCTGATCGGGACCGAGGTGTCGGTCCAGGACCTGCTGCCGGACACTGACGCGCTGCTGATCACCGGCGCCGGTGGGCTGCGCCTGGTGGTGCGCCCTTCGGGCACCGAACCGAAGCTCAAGTGCTACTTCCAGGTCGTGGAAGCCGCCGAACCCGACCTGGCGACCGCCGAGCAGCGCGCGGACGAACGGCTGGCGCTGCTGCACGCCGCGGTCTCGGTCCTCGTCCGCCCGGACGCCTGAGCCGGGACGCACGCCCCCGTCCCCCTTGCCGCCTCGAGAACAGCGGAGTCGCCCGATGCCCAGGTTGCTGATCGTCCACCACACCCCGTCACCGGGGATGCAAGCCATGTTCGAGCAGGTCGTCGCCGGGGCGACGACCGACGAGATCGAAGGCGTCGAGGTGGTCCGCAAGGCCGCGCTGGCGGCGACCGCCTCCGACGTCCTGGACGCGGACGGTTACCTGCTGGGAACCCCGGCGAACCTCGGCTACATCAGCGGAGCCCTGAAGCACTTCTTCGACACCGTCTACTACCCGTGCCTGGACTCGACCGCGGGTCGCCCGTTCGCGTGCTACGTGCACGGGAACGAAGGCACCGAAGGTGCTGTGCGCGCCATCACGACGATCACCACGGGACTGTCCTGGCGGCAGGTCGCCGAGCCGCTGTGCTTGTCCGGCCAGCCCGACTCGGCGGGCCTGTCCGCGTGCTGGGAACTGGGCGCGACGGTCGCCGCGGGGCTCGCGCCCTGACGTTCGGACGCCGCATTTCCGATCTTGCGCCCGGCCATCGGGACTCCCGTGCGATCTCCGCTCGAACGAGGGCGCGCGCGTGGATTTTCCCACAGCAAAGCCGAAACCGCCCCTGTTGATCTTGATCGAAGATCACCCGGTAAGGTGATCAAGGCCGTCGGGACGCGCACCCGCGCGGCGAACGGGACGCCCTGGATGACGGCCCGCCTTCCCTCAACTGTCGTGTCGAGTTCAGGGCGTCCCCCTCGAAGCGAACCCCGGGCCCGAGCAAGCCGGCGCCGCCGCGCCCGCTGCTCCCGCGAAACCTGCCCTGACGCGGGACAACCGCTCACCATACCGACATTCGACCAGGTCACCGGCTACGCGTTACCCTTTCACGGTGAGTGAGGAAACGATCGAACTCGAACTCGACGACTCCGGCGTCTCCGTTGATCTTCCGAAGCCCGCCCACCCGCGGGACCAGGTCCACGGAGTGCCTTACCGGCCGGTCGAGTTCCGCGACGACGATCTGCCGACCGCATTGGAACGGTCCGCCCGCTGGCTGCGCGAAGCACAGTCCTGGTTGGGCGAGCCCGTAGATGTCATCGCAGTCCACCTGGACTACGACGACCGCAAAGGTGCGCCGTACTACGAATTGAAGTTGCTCTGCAACGAAGAAGACCTGGCCGGCGCACCACTCGCCCTCCGCAAGCATGAAACGGATCACGTCGAAGACTGATCGCTGACGTCATCCGCCCACCGTGTGGCCCGTTCCTCCGGGAGCGGGCCACACTCCGGGGTCAGCTCCCGCTGCGGCGCCCCTTCCAGGACACGGTTCCCCGCAGCACGCGGACCGCGCCGTCGAGCAGCACACCGCCGAACAGCGCTCCGGTGAACGGGGCCAGCGGCGCCAGCTTCGGCTCGGCCCGCATGTAGCGCGCGGTGTGCGCGTGCGCGACGCCCTGCGCCGTCCAGCCGAGCGCGCCGAGCGCCGCCAGCAGCGGCCGGCGGCGGCGACCCCCGACGGCGACCGCGGCGGGCGCCGCCAGCGACAGCGCGATCTGCCCCAGCCCGCCGCCCAGCAGCACCGGCACCGACTGCCGGGTGCCCGCCACGAAGCTCTTCCGGAACGACGCCCAGCCCTGCGAGAACGGGTCCATGCCGGTGGTCGTCACGTGATCGAGCCCGTCCACCATGCGGGTCACGCCACCGTGGTCGCGCACCGACGTGGCGATCGCGATGTCCTCGTTGCGCAGCGCGGCCAGCGAACTCCAGCCGCCGATCTTCTCGTAGTGCGAACGGCGCAGCAGGATGCAGTGCCCGATCGCGAACGCCTTGCTGCCGCGACCGTCCGGGGCGGCGTTCTCCCCGATCATCTGCAGTCCCGGCGGCATCAGCAGCGGCCAGGCCGCCGAGCGGTCGGCCGGGGGCCCGCCGGGCGTGGAGACGAGGTCGGCGTCGACCGCGTCGGCCGTGGCCAGCAGCCGCGACAGCAGGTCGGGGGCGAGCACCGTGTCCGCGTCGACGAACAACAGCCACTCCCCCGCTCCCGGCGGCCCGGCGGCTTCGACGCCGACGTGCATCGCGTGCACCTTGCCCGCCCAGCCGGGCGGCGGACCGTCGACCCGCACGACCCGCACCCGATCGTCGACCGCCGCGTGGGCGCGGGCGATGTCGCCGGTGCCGTCGGTGGAGCCGTCGTCGACCAGCACCACGCGCAGCGCGGACGGGTCGCCGTCTCCGTAGGTCTGGGAGCGGATGCCGCGCAGGCAGTCGTCGAGGACGGCGGCCTCGTTGCGCGCGGGGACGACGACGGTGACCGCGGCCGGGATGACGCTGCGGGGCGGAGCCTCGTGCAGCGGTACGAGCGATCGGACCTGGCGCACCGTGCGGAGGCTGCGATAGCTCGCCCCCGCGACCGCGCCACCGAGTAGAGCGGTCACGACGGCGGTTCTACGTGGAGCCACCACCCCAGCCTGCCACGAAACGGGCGAAACACCTGAGATCGCCCACGCGAACACCTCGGGAACTTCACGAGTCCGGCCGCGGTCGACGTTCCCGCGCCGACGGCGGGGTTCAGCCCTTGGGCTTGGCGGAACGTTCCAGGAAGTCCGCGACCTCGGCGATCTCCCGCCGGTCCCGGCCGACTTCGCGGACCAGGGTGAGCGCTTCGTCCTCGTCGGCCTCGATCCACCAGCCGTTGACGTCGCACATGGCGACCGCGGCGATCCAGCCGAGGCGCCAGTTGCCCTCCAGCAGCGGCCGGGTGCGCACCAGGGAGTCCAGCAGGGCGGCCGCTTTCAGCCACAACGTCTCGTAGGCGGGCACTCCGAGCACCTCGGCGCGCGGCCGGTACGCGGCCGAATCGAGCAGGCCGCTGTCCCGCACGACCAGGTCACCTCGCGTGACGGCGGTCGCGAGCAGCAGCAGATCGGAAGCGTCGAGGTATACGAGCACCGATCAATAATCGATCATGCGGGTCCGAGTTTGTCCAGCAATCCCCGGTAATGCGGCAGCACCCGCTGCATCACCTCGCCGAGCTGCTGGTCCTTGCACTGCCGGGCCCACCGTTCGGCGAGCGCGGAGCGCACGATCTCCTGCTTCGAGCGACCTTCGGCGGCGGCGAGCTCCGCCAGCCGATCGCTCTCCTCGTCGGTCAGCCGCAGTGTCATCGCCATGGCCCGGATGGTATCTCGCTGATACCACCCGGACCAAGGTGTCGTTCTGCCTCTTTTCCCAGCGTGGGAGTGGTGCTACACGGCGCCGTACTCGCGGTCCCCGGCGTCGCCGAGACCCGGCACGATGAAGCCGGACTCGTTGAGGCGCTCGTCGACGCTGGCCGTCACGACCCGCAGCGGCAGCCCGGATTCCTCCAGGTGCTGGATGCCTTCCGGCGCGGCGAGGGTGCAGATCGCGGTCACGTCGGTGGCACCGCGCTCGACGAGCAGGTGGATCGTGTGCAGCATCGAGCCGCCGGTGGCCAGCATCGGGTCCAGCACCAGCACCGGCAGCCCGGAGAGGTCCTTCGGCAGCGACTCCAGGTACGGCGTCGGCAGCAGCGTCTCCTCGTCGCGGGCGAGCCCGACGAAGCCCATCTGCGCCTCCGGGATCAGCCGGTGCGCCTGGTCGGCCATGCCGAGCCCGGCGCGCAGCACGGGCACCAGCAGCGGCGGGTTCGCCAGCCGGTAACCGGTGGTGCGGGCGACCGGCGTGTGGATCGGCGCTTCGGCGACTTCGGCGTCGCGGGTCGCCTCGTAGATCAGCATGAGGGTGAGTTCTTGCAGCGCTGCCCGGAAGGCGGCGTTCTCCGTGCGCGCGTCGCGCATGGTCGACAGCCTCGACTTCGCCAGCGGGTGGTCCACGACCCGAACGTCCATGGCCGAGCACACTAACCGGCACGGGTCTCGCCCCGAGCAACGGCGACCGCCCGATGTGCGCCACGTCCCGCCGAACCCTCCGCGCCCGGACGGCAGCGCTCCGGCCCTCTCCCGCGAACGGCGTACGCCCACTCGAACGAGTGACGGTAGGAGCGCGCGTGCCGGGTAGTCCGGAATCGATGCGCATACCGGCACGTGCGCGTCCGCCCGGCGCGTCCGCGCGCCGGAACCCGTCACCGGCGGAGGTGTTTCCCATGAAGGCAGTGGTCTACCGAGAGCCGTTCGCGGTCGCCGTCGACGAAGTCGACCGTCCGAGCATCCAACATCCCAACGACGTCATCGTGCGCGTCACCTCGACCGCGATCTGCGGTTCCGACCTGCACATGTACGAAGGACGCACCGCCGCCGAACCCGGCATCGTGTTCGGGCACGAGAACCTCGGGATCATCGACGAGGTCGGCGCCGGCGTCGTCGGCCTCAACCGCGGCGACCGCGTGGTGATGCCGTTCAACGTCGCCTGCGGGTTCTGCATGAACTGCATGGCGGGCGACACGGCGTTCTGCCTCACCGTCAACCCCGGCTTCGCGGGCGGCGCCTACGGCTACGTGGCGATGGGGCCCTACACCGGCGGGCAGGCCGAGTACCTGCGGGTGCCGTTCGCCGACTTCAACTGCCTGGTGCTGCCACCGGACTCCAGCAAGGAGACCGACTACGTGCTGCTGGCCGACATCTTCCCCACCGGCTACCACGGCTGCGAACTCGCCCAGGTGTCCCCGGGCGAGACCTGCGTGGTCTACGGAGCGGGCCCCGTCGGGCTGATGGCCGCGTACTCGGCGCTGCTGCGCGGCGCGTCCCGCGTGTTCTGCGTCGACCGCATCCCGGAGCGGCTGGCGAAGGCCGAGCAGATCGGCGCCGTCCCGATCGACTTCAGCGCGGGCGACCCGGTCGAGCAGATCAAGGACCGCACCGAAGGGGTCGGCACCGACAAGGGCATCGACGCCGTCGGCTACCAGGCGCAGACCGGCGACGCGTCCGGCGAGGAACCGGCCGTGGTGCTCAACTCGCTGATCCACACCGTGCGGGCCACCGGGAGGCTCGGCGTGCCGGGCCTGTACGTGCCCGCCGACCCCGGCGGACCGGACGCGAACGCCAAGCAGGGCATGCTGCTGGTGGCGATCGGGAAGATGTTCGAGAAGGGGCAGGTCATCGGCACCGGGCAGTGCAACGTGAAGCGCTACAACCGGCAGCTGCGCGACATGATCACGGCGGGCCGGGCCGCGCCGAGCTTCGTGGTCTCCCACGAGCTGTCGCTGTCCGAGGCCCCCGACGCCTACACCAAGTTCGACCAGCGAATAGAGGGCTACACCAAGGTCGTCCTGCACCCGTGAGCGCACGCCTTGTCCGCGAGCTTGTCCTGCGTAGCGGGTCCGGTAGCGGAACCTCAGCGTTCTTCTCGCTGCGGGGTCTTTTTCCCAAGTGGCTCCGCCACGAGGGAAAAAGCCGTCCTCGCGAGAAGGCCGCTGAGAACCCGCCGGTGGTCGGCCTGCTCAAGCCGGTCACTGCTCAGCGGCTCCGCCGCTGACAAGACAAGACGGAACCCGAAGCTCGCACACCCCAAGACAGGCGGTCGGTGGTCGCGCGCTCGGCGACCCGCTGCGCAGGCCCAAGATCCGAACGATCACCCGGGCGAAGGCATCGAGGGTGGGCCGGTGCTGACTTAGACTGCGCGCATGGTCGAACCACTGCCGACGTCGTCGTCGGGTGAGCAGCGCGCGGGCTCGTTGCCGCCTGAGCTCGCCGAGGCCACCAGGGATGAGAGCTCGCTGCGGCGGTTCCTGCACGGCCTGCCCGGAGTGGACCAGGTGGGGCTGGAGCAGCGGGCCGCGGGCCTGGCCACCCGCAGCATCAAGAAGGACGCGAAGACCTGGGCGATCGACGCGGCGATCGGCATGGTCGACCTGACCACGCTGGAAGGCGCCGACACCGAGGGCAAGGTCCGCGCGCTGGCGGCGAAGGCGCGCCGGCCCGACGCCGACCACCCGGACGTGCCTGCGGTCGCCGCGGTGTGCGTCTACCCGGACCTGGCGGCGACGGCCGTCGAGGCGCTGGCCGGGTCCGGCGTGGGCGTCGCGTCCGTCGCGACCGCGTTCCCCTCCGGGCGGTCCTCGCGGCAGGTGAAGCTGCACGAGGTGGAGCTCGCGGTCGCCGCGGGTGCGTCCGACGTGGACATGGTGATCGACCGGGGCGCGTTCCTGTCCGGCCGCTACGGGCAGGTCTTCGAGGAGATCCAGGCGGTGAAGGCGGCGTGCGGCTCCGCGCACCTGAAGGTCATCCTGGAGACCGGCGAGCTCGCCACCTGCGACAACGTCCGGCGGGCGTCGTGGCTGGCGCTGCTGGCCGGGGGCGACTTCATCAAGACCTCCACCGGCAAGGTCTCTCCCGCTGCGACGTTGCCGGTGACGACGCTGATGCTGCAGGCCGTGCGGGAGTGGCGGGACCGCACCGGGCAGCTGCGCGGTGTGAAACCGGCCGGCGGCATCCGGACCACGAAGGACGCGATGCGCTACCTCGCCGCGGTGCACGAGGTGGCCGGGCCGGAGTGGCTGACCCCGGAACTGTTCCGCTTCGGCGCGTCGAGCCTGCTGGGGGATCTGCTGATGCAACGACGAACGCAACGCACCGGCCACTACTCGGCCGCGCACTACGTGGCGGTGGACGCATGAGCTTCTGGGAGTATGCGCCCGCGCCGGAATCGGCGTCCGTGGCGAACCTGCGCGACCGGTACCGGATGTTCGTCGACGGCGAGTTCGTCGACGGCGCGGGCGATCCGCTCACGACGATCAACCCGGCTACCGGCGAACCGCTCGCCGAAGTCGCCACCGCCGCACAGTCCGATGTGGACACCGCGGTCCGGGCGGCGCGACGCGCCTTCGAGCGGACCTGGGGGCCGATGCCCGGCTCCGAACGCGCGAAGTACCTGTTCCGCATCGCCCGGCTCATCCAGGAACGCGGCCGGGAACTGGCCGTGCTGGAGACGCTGGACAACGGCAAGCCCATCAAGGAGGCCCGCGACACCGACATCCCCACCGCCGCGGCGCACTTCTTCCACCACGCGGGTTGGGCCGACAAGCTCGGCTACGCCGGGTACGGCCCCGATCCGCGACCGCTGGGCGTGGCCGCCGGGATCATCCCGTGGAACTTCCCGCTGCTGATGCTGGCGTGGAAGATCGCTCCGGCGCTGGCCTGCGGCAACACGGTCGTGCTCAAGCCCGCCGAGACCACGCCGCTGACGGCGCTGGTGTTCGGCGAGCTGTGCCAGGAGGCCGGGCTGCCCCCGGGCGTGGTGAACATCCTGCCCGGCGCCGGTGACGTGGGCTCCCGGCTCGTCGCGCACCAGGACGTGGACAAGGTCGCGTTCACCGGTTCCACCGCGGTGGGCAAGGAGATCCAGCGCACCCTCGCCGGTACCGGCAGGAAGCTCACTCTGGAGCTCGGCGGCAAGGCCGCGAACATCGTGTTCGACGACGCGCCGCTGGACCAGGCGGTCGAGGGCGTCGTCAACGGCATCTTCTTCAACCAGGGCCAGGTGTGCTGCGCCGGATCCCGGCTGCTGGTGCAGGAATCCGTCGCCGACGAACTGCTCGGCAAGCTGCGCGCCCGGATGGAGACGTTGCGGGTGGGCGATCCGCTGGACAAGAACACCGATGTCGGCGCCATCAACTCCGCGGAGCAGCTCGCCCGCATCACCGAGCTCGTCGCGGCCGGGGAGGCCGAGGGCGCGTCGCGCTGGAGCAGCTCGTGCCCGCTGCCGGAACGGGGATTCTTCTTCTCCCCCACCGTGTTCGAGCAGGTGCAGCAGTCCATGCGCATCGCTCGGGAGGAGATCTTCGGCCCGGTGCTGTCGGTGCTGACCTTCCGCACCCCGGGCGAGGCGATCAGCAAGGCCGACAACACCCCGTACGGCCTGTCCGCGGGCGTCTGGACGGAGAAGGGCTCCCGCATCCTGTGGGCCGCGCAGCAGCTGCGCGCCGGCGTGGTGTGGGCCAACACGTTCAACCGGTTCGACCCGACCGCGCCGTTCGGCGGCTACCGGGAATCCGGGTTCGGCCGCGAAGGCGGTCGCGCAGGTCTGGAGGCATACCTTGACGTCTGAGCAGCACGAGACCGGCCGGGTCGCGGTGGCCAAGACCTGCAAGCTCTACGTCGGCGGGAAGTTCCCCCGCTCCGAGTCGGGCCGGGTGTACCCGGTGCGCGCTGCCGACGGCGCGCTGCTGGCGAACGCGGCGCTGGCCTCCCGCAAGGACGTGCGGGACGCGGTCGCCGCCGCGCGCGGTGCGTTCCCCGGCTGGTCCGGCGCCACGGCCTACAACCGCGGGCAGGTGCTGTTCCGCATCGCCGAGGTGATGGAGGGCCGCCGCGCCCAGTTCGGCGCGGACGTTGCCGCCGCGGAGGGCCTCGGTGCGGGCGAGGCCGCGGCGGTGGTGGACGCCGCGATCGACCGGGTGGTGTGGTTCGCGGGCTGGACGGACAAGATCACCGGAGTGCTGGGCGCGGCGAATCCCGTTGCGGGGCCGTACTTCTCGTTCAGCGTGCCCGAGCCGACCGGCGTCGTCGGCGTGCTCGCCCCGCAGGACTCCTCGCTGCTGGGCCTGGTCAGCGTGCTCGCCCCGGTGCTGGCGGCGGGCAACACCGCCGTCGTCGTGACGAGCGCCGAGCGCCCGCTGCCCGCGATCACGCTGTCCGAGGTGCTCGCGACGTCCGACGTGCCGGGCGGCGTGGCGAACCTGCTCACGGGCACGGTCGCGGAACTCGCGCCGCGGCTGGCGTCACACGCCGACGTCAACGCCCTCGACCTCACCGGAGCCCCCGCCGACCTGCGCCCGGAACTGGAACGGGCCGCGGCGGGCACCGTCACGCGCGTGCTCCGCACCGGCCGCGCCGAACCGGACTGGACCGCCGCCCCCGGCCTGGAACGCCTTCGCGCCTTCACCGAGCTCAAAACCGTCTGGCACCCGGTGGGCACCTGACCGCTCGCCGTCGCGCGGCGGCGAAGCGCGGTACTCGCCCGGTGCGGCGTTCGGGCGAGCGCGGCCTGATCAGCACCTCGCGGGCCGCAGCCCGTGCGGCCCGCGAGCCGGGTGCCGCGCTCAGGCCGGAGGGACGACCCGGCCGCGCCGGATCGCGGCGAGCAGCAGCAGGACCGCGCCCGCGAGCAGCACCGCGCCGAGGGTGATCGCCGCCCATCCCGGCAGCTCGAACAGCACCGGCGCCTCGCCGAGCAACCGGTCCACCACGTTCGTCCCCGCGATGGCGAGCAGGCCCGCGACCACCGCACCGGCCAGGTACCAGCGCCTGCCGCGCAGCGCGGTCGCCGAGCGGAACGCCGCGCCGACGGCCACCACGATCAGCAGCAGCATCCACACCGCTCCGACCGCGTCGGCGAGCACGAACGGCACCGGCCCGCGGAAGCCGTCGATGAAGAACTCCAGCCCGAACAAGGTCAGCGCGGCGGTGCCGAGCGCGCCGGCGAGCACGGCGGGCCGGGACAGCTTCGCGGGGTCGCCGTCGAGCTGCGCGGCGACGTGGGCGGCGTACTCGCGCGGGGTGCCGAAGGCCTCGACCGGGTCTTCACCGGATTCGGCGAGGTGCGTGTCCACCTCGGCGAGCACGTCCCCGACACGAGCTCCGGAGATCTCGTGCATCCGCAACGCGATCAGCAGTTCGTCCCGGTACTTCTCGGTCTCGATCGTCATCGCCCCGTCCCCCGTTCGATCACCGAGCTCGCGTTCTTCGCGAACTCCGTCCACTTAGGTCCCTGTTCGGCGAGCACCGCGCGCCCCTGTTCGGTGAGGGCGAAGAACTTGCGGCCGGGGCCGCTCTCCCCCGCCCGCCACTCGGTGCTCAACAGCCCGTCGGCGGCCAGCCGGTTGAGCAGCGGGTACAGCGTTCCCGCTTTCATGTCCGGCAGGCCGGCGTCGGCAAGTCGTTGCAGCAGCAGGTATCCGTAGCCCTCACCGCTCTCGGCGAGCAGCGCCAGGACCGCCAGGTCGAGGACGCCGCGCAGCCATTGGGTCTGCCGCGCGTCGGGCTTCTTCTCAGGCACAACACGAAGGTAGCACCTACTAGTTGGTGACACAAACTAGTAGGTCGACAGCGGGGACGTTCGGACAAAGAGAACCGCCCACCCGGGGCGATCCGAGTGGGCGGCGATTCGAAGAGCTGTCCGCACCGGCGACACCCCGCGCCCCCGACCGGAGCGCGGACCACCGGCGGCGTCAGCGGATCTGCCAGTCCAGCCTGCCGTCTTCGGTGACCGTCGGGTGGCTGTGCCCGGCGGAGGCTCCTTCGGTCAACGACCGGTGCACGTCGGTGAGCATCGCCGAGATGCTGCGCCACTCCGGGCGCTGCACCTGCCCGGCCTCCTGCTCCCACTCCAGCACGCACCCGCGCAGCGGTCCCGGCCGCAGGTCCACCACCAGTTCGTCGGCGAACCCGTCCCCGGCGATGGGAATCCACGCCGGGTGGTAGCTCGACCCCGGCGCGCCCGCGTAGTAGTCGCACGCGGGCCGTTCCCATTGCGCCGCCCAGGTCTTGCGGTGCCCGCTCCACACTTCCCACGCGCGCTGCGCGCTGTAGGGCGTGTAGAACGGCGGCAGCACATCGGCGAGGACGTCACCGTCGGTGCCGCCGCAGCTGGTCCACCACTCCCTCAGCTCCTCCGGCAACCGGATCTCGAATTCCGTTTCCAGCTCGGCGAAATCCGGCGGCGGGGAAGGCGGAAGCAGGGCCGCTGCGGTCACCGGCGCGTGCTCACCCAACCAAAGCACGATTCTCGTCCACAGCTCCGTGACATCCATTCGAACCATGATCGACGGGGCGACCGGACGCCGGTACCGCCAACCGTGACCGCGCGCCGCTGCTCACCTCGGACGACCGCTCGAACCCATTCGGTTGCGACGGCTCTCGACAAGGTCGATACGGTAGGCAGCCCGACCGGACGGCAGGCGTGCGTCGGGCAACCCGTAGGCTTCGCGGACGTCTGGTTCGGCGACCGGAGGTAGGAAGATGGCGCAGGACATCGTCCCCATCGAACTGGGGCTTCCGCAAGGTGACGTGGTCACCCTGTGGGCACCGCGATGGCGTGAGGACGGCGAGGACTGGGAGGCCTTCCTCGGCCACGAGGAGGACCTCTACGCGTTCCCCGACGCCGCGAGGCTCGCCGCGTTCGTGCGCACCGCGCACGAGCACGACCTCGACGATCACCCCGCCTGGCACGTGGTGCCCGCTCTGTCCGCGGTCGAGCTGAACCCGGACGAGGACCACCAGTTCGACCTGGTTGGCGTGCCCGAGCTGGTGGCCGACACCCCGGACGTCTGGGCGATCAACGAGCTGCACGACATCGTGGAGATCGCGCGCTCGCTGGCCGACGTGTGCGAGCTGGACACGGTGCACGAGGTGCTCGACGCCGCGGACGGCTTCAGCCTGCTCGACCAGGGCACGCTGGTGTTCACCGGCAAGGACGGCCAGAAGCGCTGGTCCGAGCTGTGCGCCGTGGTCGCCGAGCGCTGGGACGAGCTGCTCGACGCGCTCGACTCCGTCGTGAGCACCCCCGAGGTGCCCGCGGACGCCGTGGCCACCGCGGAGACCGAGCTCGCCGAGGCCCTGGAGCACGACGAGGCCGAGCAGACCGACTCCGAATCCGATGTGGACCCGGTGGACGAGGACTCCGAGCCCGGCTTCTGGGGTGAGATCGGCATCGACCCGATCCGGATCATCACCGGCCAGGGCGAGTTCTACTCGCTGCGCTGCTACCTCGACGACGACCCGGTGTTCCTCGGTTCCGACGGGCGCATCGACGTGTTCGGCTCGCCCCGCGCGCTCGCCCGGTTCCTCGCCGAGGGCGAGGCGCTGGAGGACAACGACCTGGCGCGGGTCGCGACCTGGCCGCAGGTGACGCAGCGGGCGACCGGCGGTGAGGTGGAGATCGAGGTCGACCCGGACAACAGCTACGTGCTCACCGGGCTGGACGACGACCTCGCCGCCGGCCCGTCCGAAGTGGACCCGAACCAGCTGGACCTGGCCGAGGAACTGCTGCTGGACGCGGCGACCTGGGCCGACGACAAGACCGTGGACGAGGCGTTGCAGCCCTCGGAGCGGCTCGGCTGGCTGGTGTCGTTCGTGCTGCGCCCGAACCCGAACCGGCTGCCCCCGAGCCCGCCGTTCGACACCGAGGTGGAGGTCTGGCGCGAGCTCGTCGCCCAGTTCGAGGACCAGCGCCTGCGCAAGCACTGACCTCACGACGCGCGAACGGGCCGCCCGATCAGATCGGGCGGCCCGTTGCTCGTTCGTGCCCCGAGATCACCCCATCAGGGTGGCGTACCCGGGCTTGATCGCGTCGTTGATGATCGCCAGACGGTCGTCGAAGCCCAGGAACGACGACTTCATCGCGTTCACCGTGAACCACTGCATGTCCGCCCAGCCGTAGCCGAACGTCTCGTGCAGCGCGGCGAATTCGCTGGACATCGTGCAGTGGCTCATCAGGCGGTTGTCGGTGTTGACCGTGACGCGGAACCGCAACCGGCTCAGCAGCCCGATCGGGTGCTCGGCGAGCGAGGCCGCGGCCCCGGTCTGCAGGTTCGACGACGGGCACATCTCCAGCGGGATGCGCCGGTCCCGCACGTAGGACGCGAGCCTGCCCAGGTGCACCTCCCCGTCCTCGTCGACCTTGATGTCGTCGACGATCCGCACGCCGTGCCCGAGCCGTTCCGCGCCGCAGTGCTGGATGGCCTCCCAGATGGAGGGCAGCCCGAAGGCCTCACCGGCGTGCACGGTGAAGTGCGCGTTGCGCTGGCGCAGGTACTCGAAGGCGTCGAGGTTCCGAGTGGGCGGGAATCCGGCCTCCGGGCCCGCGATGTCGAAGCCCACCACCTCGGCGTCGCGATAGCGCACGGCCAGTTCCGCGATTTCCGCGGAACGCGCGTTCTGCCGCATCGCGCAGAGAAGTGTTCCGATCCGGATAAGTTTCCCTTGCGATTCCGCACGCCGTTCCCCTTCGCGGAATCCCTCCTGCACGGATTCCACGATCTCCGGCAGGCTCAGCCCGCCTTCCTGGAACAACTCCGGCGCGTAGCGGACCTCGGCGTAGACCACCCCATCGGCCGCCAGGTCCTCGACACATTCGGCGGACACCCGGCGCAGCGCATCGGCGGTCTGCATCACCGCCACGGTGTGCGCGAACGTTTCCAGGTACCGCTCCAGCGATCCGGAATCCGCCGCTTCTCGAAACCACGAACCGAGGGTTTCCGCGTCCTGGTGCGGCAACCCCTCGTATCCGGCGTCAGCGGCCAGGTCGATCACGGTCTGCGGGCGGAGGCCACCGTCGAGGTGGTCGTGCAGCAGGACCTTGGGGGCCAATCGGATCGTGTCCAAGCTCACCGGTGTTGACATGGCACTACGTTACAACCCGGCCACGACGGCTCCGCGCGGGCGGCGAGGGCCGAAAAACCACCCGAATGCACGTCGCCACAGAAGTCACCCGGATAGCCTAAGCGCAACCCCAGCGCCCTATTGACATACAAGAACGCTGGGCTGAACGGCCTAGTGCCCGGCCATCATTCAGAGTGACGCTTCACGGTGCGCTAACTCAATGTATCCGGGGGTGGCTGGGAACGCGGGAAACGACTAGCTACGCTCCATTGGTCCTCCCCTGCCCCTCGACGAAGGACGTCCGAGCCGTGAACGAGAACATGTCCTTCGACCGCATGCGGAACATGCTCACGCGTGCGGCCGAAATCCGCGAGAGCGAGCAGCAGCAGATTTTCGACGCACTCGACGAGATCCACGCCCGGATGTCCCCGCTCGAATCGCTGGGTTCCGTCCGCAAGCGGTTGTCCGAACTCCCCGACCGCACCGAACTCGGCGTGCTGACCGAGCGGGTCGACGAAGCCCTCTCCAAGATCGACGCCCAGGACGGGGTCATCGGTGACGTCAAGCTGGCCGTGGACGGCCTGTTCGACAAGCTCGCCAAGCCCTTCGCCCAGCTCGACGGCCGCCTCGACGGCGTCTCCGGACGCTTCGACGGCGTCGCCGGCCGGATGGACGGGTTGGAGGACAAGCTCGCGCACATCCACAAGCGGCTCGACGAGCTCGGCGGCCACCTCGACAAGCAGGACACCCGGCTGGAAGCCATCCCGGGTTCGGTGACCGGCCAGGTCCGCGAGCGCATCGACGGCCTGGAGACCAGCCTGCGCGGCCGGTTCGCCGAGATCGACGAGGGCGTGCACGAGCACCTCGACGGCACCCGCGAATCCCTGCAGCGCGCGGTCACCGAGACCGGCAGCGGCGTGCAGGGCGCGCTCACCGAAGCCGTCACCGGCAGCCGCGACCAGCTGCAGACCGGTCTCGACGCGCTCGCCGAGCGCCCCGCGGTCGACCCGACCGAGAAGCTCGACAAGCTGGCCGAGCGCCTGGAGCAGCTCACCGAGCGGCTCGACCGCGTCTCCGGCCGGTTGGACAACGTCGAGGACAACGTGCACACCCGCATCGAGGCGGTCGAGCAGGGCGTCAGCACCCGGCTCGACACCGTCGAAGAGGGCGTCAAGTCCGGGCTCGGCGAGCTCGGCGGCACGCTGGCGCAGAACCTGTCGCAGATCAGCGGCACGCTCGCGTCGCGGCCGGACTCCGACGCGGTGGACACGATGGTCCGCCAGGCCAACGAGGAGACCGAGCGGCGCCACGCCGGTCAGCTCGACGAGGCCATGGCCACGTTCGCCGAGCTGATCCTCGGCGGCAGCGGCCCGTCCAGCCCGCCGCCGCCCACCACGCTGCCCCGCCAGCAGCGCGGGCGCGGTCGCTCGAAGAGCGCCAAGCGCGACGGCGACGCCAAGGCGCTGGGTTCGGACGACTCCTCCGACGAGGGTTACGCCGCCGAGAGCGCCTGACCCCGCAGCACCGACCAGGGCCGCGGTTCCCACCGGGAACCGCGGCCCTGTCGCACGTCCGGCACCGGATCTTTCGAAGTGAACGGACCGTTCGCCCAATCTGATCGGACGAACGGTCCGTTCACTCCACCCCGGAGCACCGACGACGGTTTGAGTGAGCGGACCGTTCGCCCGATCTCGTTGGACGAACGGGCCGTTCACTCACCTCGACGTCGTCGGTGGCGGGGCGGCGCGTGTGGTGCTGTTGCGGTGAGCGGACCGTCCGCCCGATCTCGTTGGACGAACGGGCCGTTCACTCACCTCGCTTCGCGGGTCAGGGGCGGATCGTGTCGAGGATCAGCGGGGTGACGGCGGGAGCCTCGGCGGTGACGGCGACGGCTTCGGCGAGCGCTTCGCGGGCGGCGGGGAGCTTCTCGGGGGTGTCGGTGTGGAGTTCGAGCAGCGGGGCGCCCTCGGTGACCCGCTCCCCCGGTTTCGCCAGGCAGCGGATGCCCGCGGCGTGCTGCACGGCGTCCTCCTTGCGCGCCCGGCCCGCTCCCAGCCGCCAGGCGGCCAGCCCCACGGCATAGGCATCCAAAGTGGACAGAACACCGGTCGCCGGAGCCGCGAAGGTCTCCACGTGCGCGGCGGTGGGCAGCTCCGCGTCCGGGTCGCCGCCCTGGGCGCCGATCATCGCGCGCCAGGAGTCGTAGGCCTTGCCCGAGGCCAGCACCTCCGCCGGATCCACGTCGGACAGGCCCGCGTGCGCCAGCATCTCCCGCGCCAGCGCCAGCGTCAGCTCCACGACGTCCGCCGGGCCGCCGCCCCGCAGCACCTCGACGGACTCCGCCACCTCCAGCGCGTTGCCCACGGCTGATCCCAGCGGCACCGACATGTCGGTGAGCAGCGCGCTGGTGCGGACGCCGTGCGCGGCGCCGATCGAGACGAGCTCGTCGGCCAGCGCCCGCGCCTGTTCCAGGTCCTTCATGAACGCGCCGGACCCGCACTTCACGTCGAGCACCAGGGATTCGGCGCCCTCCGCGATCTTCTTGCTCATGATGGAGCTGGCGATCAGCGGGATGGACTCGACGGTGCCGGTGACGTCGCGCAGCGCGTAGAGCTTGCGGTCGGCGGGCGCGATGCCCTCGGTGGCCGCGCACACCACGGCGCCGATCTCGGCGAGCTGGGCCCGGATCTCGGGCGCCGAGAGCCGGGCGCGCCAGCCGGGGACGGACTCCAGCTTGTCCAGCGTGCCGCCGGTGTGCCCGAGCCCCCGGCCGGACAGCTGCGGCACCGCCGCGCCGCAGGCCGCGACCAGCGGGGTCAACGGCAAGGTGATCTTGTCCCCGACACCGCCGGTGGAGTGCTTGTCCACTGTGGACCGCGGGACGCCGCTGAGGTCGAGCCGTTCCCCGGAGCCGATCATCGCGGCGGTCCAGCGGGCGATCTCGGCGCGATCCATGCCGCGCAGCAGGATCGCCATCGCCAGGGCGGCCATCTGCTCGTCGGCCACCGCGCCGCGCGTGTAGGCGTCGACCACCCAGTCGATCTGCTCGTCGTCGAGCCGGTCGCCGTCCCGCTTCGCGCGGATCACGTCGATCACCGAGTGCGCCATCAGCCAGATCCCCTCACCGCGCCCGGTCCTGCGCCGGGTGCTGGCCTGATGAGATCACCTCGCCCCCGGACTTGTCGCCCGCGTCGAGAACCCGCCGCGCGGGCGTCAGAGCTCGAAGGCGTCCGGCAGGACCTCCCGCATCGGGATGATGCCGCGCGGGGTGTCCACCAGGCAGTCCGGACCGCCGAGCTCGTAGAGCAGCTGGCGGCACCGCCCGCACGGCATGAGCAGCTCGCCCTGCCCGCTGCGGCAGGCCACGGCGACGAACCGGCCGCCGCCGGTGAGCCGCAGCTGCCCGGCCATCGTGCACTCGGCGCACAGCGTCACCCCGTAGGACCCGTTCTCGACGTTGCAGCCGACGACGAGCCGCCCGTCGTCGCAGACCGCCGCCGAGCCCACTTGGAGCTTCGAATAGGGGCAGTACGCCTTCGCCGCGGCCTCCACGGCCGCCGCGCGCAGCGCCTCCCAGTTGATCGTCTCCATGTCCACTCCTGATCTCGTAGGCTCTCCGGTCGAATGTCGCACTCGCCCCCGCCGCGCGGGGCGGCGACACGGTTCCCGGCGGTATTGGAAGCCGCCTGGAGGCGGACTCCGCGTTTCCCACCGGAATTCGCCGACCCGATACGCGGCGCACGTCCGGTGACATGGCTCTCGAAAACAAGACTTGACGCTGCCGCTCTCGCATTGCGCCGGTGTCACGAGTTGATTTCTACATCGATCCACCAGCCTGGGGCCTTTGTCTGGTCGATCACACAGAGCACAGGCGAGTAGGCCGCAAGGATGGCGCGGGTCTAGCATCCGAGAAGTCCAGGCCCTAGTTCAGGTGGCCGGTGACGGGCGTACGAATGATGACGACTCGGACCGGTCGTCACGTTCCCGAACGGGCCGTCAGTCCACCAGCGACGTTGGAGGCCTTCCACCATGGCCAGCACCACCGCCTCCGCGGCGGAGGCCCCCCAGCGCGAGGGCAACCCTCGTGCCAAGGGATCCCTCTACCGCGGTGATTTGGGCATGTGGTCGTGGGTAGCGCACCGCATCACGGGCGTGCTCACATTCTTCTTCTTGTTCGTGCACGTGTTGGACACCGCTCTCGTGCGGGTATCGCCTGAGGCGTACGACACGGTCATCGAAACCTACAAAAGCCCGATCATGATCCTGTTCGAACTGGGTCTGCTCGCGGCGGTGCTGTTCCACGCGTTCAACGGCATCCGCGTCATGCTGGTCGACTTCTGGGCGAACGGACCGAAATACCAGAAGCCGATGCTCTGGACCGTTCTGGTGTTGTGGCTGGTGCTGATCGTTCCCGCCGCCATCAGCATGCTCACGCGCGCCGTCACGGAACTGTTCGGGGGGCACTGACCCATGACCACCATCGACGCGCCGCTGTCGGTCGACAAGCCGCGGTCCCCGCACCGCCCGGCCGCCCGCCGCAGCAACTTCGAGCTCTACAGCTGGCTGTTCATGCGCCTGTCGGGCGTGCTGCTGCTGTTCCTGGTCCTCGGACACATGCTGATCATGCTGTTCCTGGACGGCGGGGTGCACCGGATCAACTTCGCGTTCGTCGCGGGTCGCTGGGCCTCGCCGTTCTGGCAGTTCTGGGACCTGACGATGCTGTGGCTGGCCGGCCTGCACGGCGGCAACGGGCTGCGCACCGTGATCAACGACTACTCCCGCAAGGACGCCACCCGGTTCTGGCTGAAGATGCTGCTGTACGTCTCGGTCCTGCTCACGGTCGGTCTGGGCACCTTCGTGCTCTTCACCTTCGACCCGAACATCGGCTGACGACACAGCGCAGGCTTCGAGGCCCCGCACTGAGCGGACGGCCTCGCCAGCGGCCCTAGGAGGCGACCATGCAACACCACAAGTACGACGTGGTCATCGTCGGCGCCGGCGGCGCCGGGATGCGCGCGGCGATCGAGTCGGGCCAGCGGGCCCGCACCGCCGTGCTGACGAAGCTCTACCCCACGCGCTCCCACACCGGCGCGGCGCAGGGCGGCATGTGCGCCGCGCTGGCCAACGTCGAAGAGGACAACTGGGAGTGGCACACCTTCGACACCATCAAGGGCGGCGACTACCTCGTCGACCAGGACGCCGCCGAGGTCATGGCCAAGGAGGCCATCGACTCGGTGCTCGACCTGGAGAAGATGGGGCTGCCGTTCAACCGGACGCCCGAAGGCAAGATCGACCAGCGCCGGTTCGGCGGGCACACCCGTGACCACGGCAAGTCCCCGGTCCGCCGGGCCTGCTACGCCGCGGACCGCACCGGCCACATGATCCTGCAGACGCTGTACCAGAACTGCATCAAGCACGGCGTCGAGTTCTTCAACGAGTTCTACGTCCTCGACGTCACCATGAGCGAGGACGAGAACGGCGAGCAGGTCTGCACCGGCGCCGTCGCCTACGAGCTCGCCACCGGCGAGATCCACGTCTTCGAGGCGAAGTCCGTCGTGTTCGCCACCGGCGGTTTCGGCAAGGTCTTCAAGACGACGTCCAACGCGCACACCCTCACCGGTGACGGCATGGGCATCATCTACCGCAAGGGCCTGCCGCTGGAGGACATGGAGTTCTACCAGTTCCACCCGACCGGCCTGGCCGGGCTGGGCATCCTCATCTCGGAGGCGGTCCGCGGCGAGGGCGGCATCCTGCGCAACGCCGACGGCGAGCGGTTCATGGAGCGCTACGCCCCGACGATCAAGGACTTGGCGCCGCGCGACATCGTCGCCCGCTCCATGGCTCTGGAAGTGCTGGAAGGCCGCGGCGCCGGTCCGAACAAGGACTACGTGCTGCTCGACGTCACGCACCTCGGCGCGGACGTGCTGGAGCAGAAGCTGCCGGACATCACCGAGTTCTCCCGCACCTACCTGGGCGTGGAGCCGACCACCGAGCCGGTGCCGGTGTACCCGACCGCGCACTACGCGATGGGCGGCATCCCCACCAACATCGTCGGTGAGGTGCTCAAGGACAACGAGACCACCATTCCCGGCCTGTACGCCGCCGGCGAGTGCGCGTGCGTCTCGGTGCACGGCTCGAACCGCCTGGGCACGAACTCGCTGCTGGACATCAACGTGTTCGGCCGCCGCGCCGGCATCGCCGCCGCGGACTACGCCAACGCCCACGAGCACGTGGAACTCCCGGAGGAGCCCGCGAAGCTCGTCGAAGGCATGGTCGAGCACCTGCGCACCGCGCACGGCGGGGAGCGGGTCGCCACGATCCGCACCGAGCTGCAGGAGACGATGGACGCCAACGCCTCGGTGTACCGCACCGAGGAGACCTTGAAGACGGCGCTGTCGGACGTGCAGGCGCTCAAGGAGCGCTACGGCCGGATCGCGGTGCACGACAAGGGCAAGCGGTTCAACTCGGACCTGCTGGAGGCCATCGAGCTCGGCTTCCTGCTGGACCTCGCGGAATCGCTGGTGAACGCCGCGCTGGCGCGCAAGGAGTCCCGCGGCGGGCACGCCCGCGAGGACTACACCGCGCGCGACGACACGAACTTCATGCGCCACAGCATGTCGTACAAGCAGCTGCCCGACGCCGAGGATCCGAACGCGCCACTGGGACTCACCGGCTTCCAGTCCGACATCCGGTTGGACTACAAGCCCGTCGTCGTGACCCGGTACCAGCCGATGGAGCGTAAGTACTGATGACCGCAACCGTCACGAACACCGAACAGACCACGGACCTGCCTTCGGACGCCCCGCCGATCCCCGAGGGCGCGACCATGGTCACGGTCCGCATCCAGCGGTTCAACCCCGAGGTCGACGAGGACCTGCACTGGGAGTCCTTCCGGATCCCGGCGCTGCCCAGTGACCGCGTGCTGAACCTGCTGCACTACATCAAGTGGTACGTCGACGGCTCGCTGACGTTCCGCCGGTCGTGCGCGCACGGTGTCTGCGGCTCGGACGCGATGCGCATCAACGGCGTCAACCGGCTGGCGTGCAAGGTCCTCATGAAGGACCTGTTCGCCAAGAACGGCGAGACGACGATCAGCGTCGAGCCCATCAAGGGCCTGCCGGTGCACAAGGACCTGCTGGTCGACATGGAGCCGTTCTTCGAGGCGTACCGGGCGATCAAGCCGTACCTGGTCACCTCGGGCAACGAGCCGACCCGCGAGCGCACCCAGTCCGTCGCGGAGCGCGCGCGCTTCGACGACACCACCAAGTGCATCCTGTGCGCGGCGTGCACCACGTCGTGCCCGGTGTACTGGTCGGAGGGCTCCTACTTCGGGCCCGCCGCGATCGTCAACGCGCACCGGTTCATCTTCGACAGCCGCGACGAGGCCGCCGAGGAGCGCTTGGACATCCTCAACGACGTGGACGGCGTGTGGCGCTGCCGCACCACGTTCAACTGCACGGACGCCTGCCCCCGTGGCATCCAGGTCACCAAGGCGATCCAAGAGGTCAAGCGGGCCTTGATGTTCCGCCGCCGCTGACCCCGCGCAGCACTCCCGGAAGCGCCCGCCTCCCCCGGAGGCGGGCGCTTCCGCGTCTCCGGGGCCGGTCAGCGCGGGGCGTCGGTGAAGCGTTCGTGGCCTACGACGGCGAGGAGTTCGAGCTTGGCGTGGCCCTCGGTGCCGGGGGCGGCGGTGAGCACGAGCAGCGCCTGGGACTGGTCCTCGGTGAACAGGATCTGGCAGTCCAGTTCGATCGGGCCGAGTTCGGGGTGCAGCAGGGTCTTGTGGTCGGCGAAGCGCTTCGCGACCTCGTGGCGCTGCCACAGCTCGGCGAACTCCGCGCTCTCCCGCTGCAACGCCCGCACCAGGTCACCGGCGGCGGAGGCGTCGCCCATCATCCCGTAGCCGGCACGCAGGTTCGCGACCTGCGCGCGGCTCTGCCGGTCGCGGTCGGCCTCCGGGTACATCCGGCGCTCGTGCTCCGGGGTGGTGAACCAGCGGTAGACCTCGCTGCGGGACAACCCGGTGTAGCCGGAGCGGTCGCCGAGCAGGGCGACGGCCAGCCGGTTCTGCACCAGCGTCTCCCCCAGCGCGGACAGGATCAGCGCCGGGGTGTCGTCGAGCCGGTCCAGCACCCGCAGCAGCGCGGGCGCCACGTGCGTCGCCGCGACCACCGGCGTGGGGGCGTTGTGCCCGGCCACGCGGAACAGGTAGTCCCGCTCGTCGTCGGTGAGCCGCAACGCCCTGGCCAGCGCGGTGAGCAACTGCGCGCTGGGATGCGGGCCGCGGCGCTGCTCCAGCCGCGTGTAGTAGTCCGTGGACATTCCCGCCAGCGACGCCACCTCCTCGCGCCGCAACCCCGGGGTGCGCCTGCGGGCGCCCGGGGGCAGGCCGACGTCGGCGGGGCGCAGCGCCGCCCGGCGGCGGGACAGGAAGGTGGCGAGCGCGGCGCGGTCCATGTCCCCAGCATGGCCCCGGCGGGCGGCGCCGACCAGGGACCGCGGATCCCCCGATGACCGGTCTCTGCACGGGGCGCCACGGCCCGCTGAGACTCGTGGCATGCACATCAACGGCAACACCGTCTTCATCCCCGGCGCCAGCAGCGGCATCGGCCTCGCCCTCGCGCTGCGCCTCCAGGCCAAGGGCAACACCGTGATCATCGGCGGGCGCCGCGAGGAACTGCTCGATCGGATCGTCGCCGAGAACCCCGGCATCGACGCCGTGCGGATCGACACCCTCGACCCGGCGAGCATCCGCGACGCGGCCGCCGAGGTGCTGGCGCGGTACCCCGAGCTCAACGTGCTCGTCCCGATGGCGGGGATCATGCGCGTCGAGGACTGGCGCAAGCCGGCCGGTTTCCTCGAATCGGCCGAGGACGTCATCGCCACCAACGTGCTCGGCCCGATCCGGCTCATCGCCGAGTTCGTCGAGCACCTGCAGACGCGGCCGGACGCCACGATCCTCACCGTGTCCTCCGGGCTCGCGTTCAGCCCGCTGCGCGCCACACCCAGCTACAACGCGTCGAAGGCCGCGATCCACATGCTCACCGAATCGCTGCGGCTGCAGCTGGCGGGCACCAGCGTGCGGCTGCAGGAGCTCGCGCCGCCCGCCGTGCGCACCGAACTGCTGCCCGGCCACCAGGAGAGCGCGCACGCGATGCCGCTCGACGAGTTCGCCGACGAAGTCGTGTCGCTGCTGGAATCCGAGCCCGAGGCCCGGGAAGTCCTGGTCGAGCGGGTGAAGTTCCTCCGCTACGGGGAGGCGCGCGGCGACTACGACCAGGTGGTGGCCGCGCTCAACGCCGCCGACCCGCACGGCGACTGAGCAACGGACCGGAGGAGAAGACCATGCCGTTCGCGAACCTGAAAGTGCCCGCCGGATCGCTCGACGCCGAGCAGAAGGAACGGCTCGTGCACCGCGTCACCGACCTGTACGCCGAGATCTACGGCGAACGGGCCCGCGCCACCACCCTCGTTCTCGTGGAGGACGTCGCCGACGGCGGTTGGGGGATCGGCGGGGACGTGCTGACGCTCGCCGCGCTGCGCGGCGAACCGCGGGCGGGCTGACCGCGCCGATCAGCCGCGGGTCGCGCGCAACGCCCGCCAGCCGAGCACGCCGATGGCGGTGCCCAGCACCAGCGACACCGCGGCGATCACGAAGTGCACGTAGAGGAACGGCGTGGGCGAGCCCGCCTGCCAGGAGTTCTCGCTGATCCAGATGTTGCGGAAGAAGGTCGGCCACAACAACCAGGACCAGACGCCGAAGGCGAGCAGGAGCAGGGCGGTACGGCGGGAGAGCGTCACGCGACCCAGTATCGTCCCGCCCTGGTCGCGGGCTCGCGCACCCCGGTCGGCAGGTGGGCCAGGTCTCCCGGCGGCCCGCTCGGGCGGTGGCCGGTGGAGCGGCTCGTGATGATCTCCGTGGACCGGGGATCATCGCGCCGCCGCGTTCGCTAGCCTGAGCTCGTGCCCGTGAGAGCTCACCGCCCGGTCGCCCCGGTCCGCACAACTCCCCCGTCTCAGCCGAGGAATCCGGCATTCACGCCGAATGCCTCGGAAGCGGGATCGTTCGCGGATCGGCGCAGATCGCCTTCGGACCACCGGCCGAGCTCGACGGGCCTGCGGCTCGCCGTCGCGGGATGCGCCGCGCTCCTGCTGCTGGGTCCCGTGCCGCTGACCGCGACGGCCGCCCCCGCGCAGGCGCCGGGCGGCGGTTGCCCGAACGCGGCCGCGCCACCGGCTGCCGTGGACACCTCCGAGGTGCCGCCGCCGGGCGTGCCCGCCCCGGAACCGCTGCCGATCCCCGCGGAACCCGTCGGCGGCCCGCGGCTCGCCGAATGCGGCGAGGTCCGGCCGCCCGATGTCCCGCCCGCGCCGATCGACCCGGTCGCCTCCCAGTCCTGGGTGCTCGCCGACCTGGACACCGGGGAGGTCGTGGCGGCGCGCGACCCGCACGCGCGGCACCGCCCCGCTTCCACGATCAAAGTGCTCACCGCGCTGGTGACCATTCGGGAGCTCGACCTGGACGAGCGGATCATCGCCACCCAGGCCGACGCCGACCAGGAGGGCAGCCGGGTCGGGCTCGAACCCGGCGTCGTCTACACCGTGCGGCAGGTGCTGGCCGGGTTGATCATGCAGTCCGGCAACGACGCCGCGCACGCGCTCGCGATGAAGCTCGGCGGTGTCGAGCAGACCGTCGGCAAGATGAACGCGCTCGCCGCCGAGATCGGCGCGCTCGACACCCGCACCGCCACACCGTCCGGTTTGGACGGTCCGGGCATGAGCACCTCCGCCTACGACCTGGCGCTGATCTTCCGGACCGCGATGCGCCACCCCGAGTTCGCGAACGCCGAGGCGACCCGGGAGATCCAGCTGCCCGGCAAACCGGGCGAACCACCGATCCCGGTGGAGAGCGACAACGCCGTGCTGTGGAACTACCCGGGAGCGCTCGGCGGCAAGACCGGCTTCACCGACGACGCGCGGCACACCTTCATCGCCGCCGCCGAACGCGACGGCAGGCGGCTCGTCGCAGTGCTGATGCGCGGCGAGAACAAGCCCGTCAAGCAGTCCCAGCACACGATGCACCTGCTCGACTACGGGTTCTCGCTACCGCGCGACGCCGCGGTGGGCGAGCTGGTGACCGAGCCGTCGCCGACTTCGGAGGCCGAGCAGGAACCGGAACCGCAGGCCGCGGCCGCCGCGGACGAACCGTCGTCCCCCTTGTACGGCACCGTCGGCGGACCGCTGACCCTGCTGGCCGTCGCGGGCATCGTCGTCGCCGGCGCGTTCGCCGTGCTGCGCAGGCGCCGCGCCAAGCTCGCCGCCGCCCGCCGTGCGGCCGACCGCACGACCGACCACCCCTGATCCGCGCGCTGCCCGGCCGAGAGTTGGGTTTCGAAGCGGAAACGGCCCCCCGGCCCGGTTCGGGGCAAGGCCGGGGGACCGCGCGCCCCGTGCGGTGGCCACCGCACGGGGCAGGAGCCGGTGACCGGTTCGGGGTCGCACCGCGAGGGCGGCCCGTAGGTCAACCGGGCTCACCCGCCACCAACTCCTATAAACGAGAATGCCGGGTCTAGCTTCAGAACGAAGCAGTGCGACTACCCGAGTACTACCTAGCCCGTCCGAGTGATCACCGCAGCGCGGCAGCGCCGGGCATTGAACTCGCCGCTCCAGACGAACAGCGTCCTTGATCCTTGTCTTGTCAACGGCGAAGCCGGTGAGCAGCAACCACCCTGCCCACCGGCACCGCAGCGGGTTCTCAGCGTTCTTCTCGCGAGGACAGCTTTTTCCCTCGTGGCGGAGCCACTCGGGAAAAAGATCCCGCAGCGACGGCGACCGGGGCGGGTGGCCGG
>NZ_JBSFWJ010000044.1:0-54965 GCF_053592695.1 Saccharopolyspora sp. NPDC002578
CCCAGCAGGCCGCGGGCACCCAGATCCTCGACCCGTCGATCTCCTCGACGCCCTCGTGGCGGAGCCACTCGGGAAAAAGATCCCGCAGCGAGGAAGCAACTGAGGTTCCGCCACCCGCCCCCTATGCAGACCGCGACGACGGGTCTATTCCGAGAAGACGCTTTCGTCGGTGTCGAGGGTGTTCAGTACCGGGGGTTCGGTGGCCGGGCATTGGACGGGCTGCGGCGGGCGCGGCGTGCGGAGCGCGGGGAGCGAGCGGGGGCGGGCGGTGCACGCGGGTTCCCCGCCGGGTTCCTCCGCGCCGAGCCGTTCCTCGGCGTACAACCGCAGCAGTTCGCGCAGCACGTAGCGACCGGTGCCCGCCGCGCTCTCCAGCAGCCCGACGTCCACCAGTTCCTCCAGGCCACGTTCGGCGGAGTCCACGTCGACCTCGGCCAGCACCGCCGCCCGGCGCACCGTGATGTCCGGTTCCTCGGCCAGCGCCAGCCGCCGGAACAGGGCTCGGGCGAGCTCCCCGCACTCCCGGTAGGACGCCTCGAACGCGGTCCGCACCGCGAGGTCGCCCGCGGTGAGCGCGGTGAGCCGGCGCCTCCCGTCCCCCAGCAGCCGAAGCAGGTCCGCGACTCGCCAGCGGGGTCGCCCGGCGAGCCGGTTGCCCGCGATGCGCAGTGCCAGCGGCAGATGTCCGCAGAGGTCGGCGAGCGCCAGGCTCGCCGACGGTTCGCGGCGGATTCGCTCGGTGCCGACGATCCCGGCCAGCAGCCGAACCGAGTGCGCCGGGGTGAGGACGTCCAGCGGAATCCGGAAGACGGACTCCAGTCCGGCCAGCCCGCGGGTGCCCGCGAGCAGCACCAGGCAGTCGGGATTGCTGGGCAGCAGCGGGCGCACTTGGGCCTCGTCGACGACGTCGTCGAGCAGCAGCAGCACCTTCCGGTCGCGCAGCAACGACCGGTACAGGCTGGACCGCGCGTCCGCGCCGGCCGGGAGCCGATCGGCGGCGACGCCCAGCGCGCGCAGCACGGTGCCCAGCGCGTGCCCCGGTGACCGCCGCCCGTCGCGGCGCATCGACAGGAAGAAGCAGCCGTCGGGGAAGCGTCCGGCGAGCCGGTGCCCGGAGTGCACCAGGAAGGTCGACTTTCCCACTCCTGGGGCGCCGGTCACGGCGACGACGGGGGCGCTGCGCGCGCTGCGCTGGTCGTCGAGCACCGCCAGCAGCGTGGCGGTCTCCTGCTCCCGACCGGCGAGGTCGGCGATCTCCGGCGGCGGTTCGCACAGCAGCCCGCCCCACCACCCGGTCTCCGCTCGGTCGGGGTCGTTCCCGTTGCCCGGCAACGGGTTCCGCAGTTCCGCCTCGTCGGTGGCGAGCGCGGCGGCGAGCGCGCGCAACGTGCGGGTCTGCGGACGGGTCACCCGGCCGCGTTCCATGTCGCCGATGGCGCGAGTGCTGATGCCGGTGCGCCGGGCGAGTTCCTCCTGGGTCAGCCCGGCTCTCGCCCTGCGGCGCCGGAGCACGGAGCCGAAGCCGAGGTGCGGAGGTGAACCGCCGGGTTCGACCTTCGCCATGTGCCCACCACTCTTCCGCAGCGGCGGAACGATCCGCTCGCGCCGACGTGCCGCGCCCGGAATGTCGGCCGCTGCGCTGCGGTACCGATGTTCCCCCTGATCCTCGACAATGCCGGGGCCATTATCCGGCGCCGCGCGACCCGGCACAATGGCGGCTCCCGCAGCTCGGACGAAGATACTGTTTCATCGGCACCGGCAGTGCACGAGCAGCCATTCCGCGAGCAGGAATGGATGCACCCGAATGGCAGAGGAACACCACTCTTTCAGCCGATCCACTCGACGAGGACCGGCAGAAAAGAGTGCCCTTTCTTCCTGCGGATCTTCCTGGCCGGGTTCGCCTTTCCGTGATTCGCTGGCGGTGGGGCGCCGGGTCGGGCGGCGAGCGGGAAGAATCGGGGAGAACGCGCATGGCGGGTCACCGGAACGCGGGCGGACGACGATCACGCGCACTCGGATCGCCACCTCCCGCGCGGCACCGGAGACGCAGGTCAACGCGGTGCATCACGCAGCACACCGCTGACGTTGAGCACCTCCACGCATCGGGCCGCCTGCTGCCCCGAAGGCGGCGTTCCGGGTCGTGCGCAGTTCACGACGCCGCTCACCCGCGCTTCGGCCGGAACCGCGATGGGCGTGACCCAGTGGTAGTCCTGGTTGCGGAAGGTCTCCAACGCGATCGTGGTCAACTGGCTTTCTCCGAAGTAAATGGTGAGCACGCCTTCATCGCCCTGGAAGTTCGACAGCACCAGGTCGGTGATGAACAGCACCTTGCCTTCCGGCACCCGATACACGTCCGATGCACTGCCTCCGCCATTCGTGACTACCCGAATGGTCTGCGAGAACTGTCCGCCATTCGGAGCCGTGTTCAGCCCGGGACCGGCATCTTCGCCAGGCTGTTTCTCCGGTGGTGGGGCGGGCGGTTGCGCCGCCGGAGGTTCGGGTTGCGGCGCCGGCGGTGGCACGAGCTCACCGTTGGCCGCCATCTGCCGCGCCCGATTCGCCGCCGCCTCCTTCGCGGCGCTCTCCACGCTCGGCAGGACCAGGAAGTACCACCACAGCAGCAGCGCCAGCAGCAACGCCAGCAGGGCGAGCAGCCACCGCGGCAGGATCGGGAGCTGGAGCAGTTCGCCGTCGAGCTGCTCGGGGCGTTCGTCGAGTTCCAGCGTCTCGGTCGGGGCGCCCGCGTGCACCGGTTCCACGACGAAGGTGCTCACCGGGGAAGCGGTGACCAGGAACGGTTTCGGGGTCGGCCTGCCGAACCAGATCAGCTTCGACACCCGCGCCCGCAACCGGATCTCGACCTGGTCGTCCGGTTCGAGCGCGGGCCGGTCCGATTCCACCCGGAAGCGCAGTTCCTCGGCGGGGTCGCTCGCGGTCAGCGGTACCGCGATCGGCGCGTTGCCCTGGTTGTGCAGCACGACGTGGAAGCGCCCGGAGCGCCACGCGCGGCGACGCTGCGGCGCGAGCCAGGCGCGCAGCTGCTGGAACGGTTCGATGCGCACCGTCATCTCGGGCACCGCGACCAGGTCGGGGCGCTCCACCGGACGGACCCGCACCGCCAGCGGCGTCTCCCCCGCGTACGTGGTCGCCGACCGCGGCGGGCGCAGCACGACCGTCACGGTCCCCTGGGTGCCCGGGTACAGCGAGAGCCTCGCGGGTTCCACCGTCGTCCACGGTGCGCAGTCTCCGACGACCTCGAACTCGTAGGCCTCCACGATGTCGGTGCCGTTGCGAACGGTCAGGGTCGTGGTGGCTTCCCCGCCCGGGGTGACCACGACCGTCGTGTTCTCCAACTCCGCTGAAGTGCTCACCAGAGGAAAGCTAGGTGCCCCGCGCGGCAGACGGCAGGGACTCGGGGGCAGCGGACGGGCAAGGCGGCTGCCCCCGCCGACGCCGCGGCGCTTCCCCGAACCGCCCGTCCCGCGGTATCGCCGTTCAGATGATCTTCGGCCTACGCCCGGTCGGCGAGGAAGCCGCCGAGGTCGCGCCACCCGAACCGCTACGCAGGAGTCTTACGAGGTGAGGAGTGCGGAGATGACGACGAGAGTGCCCGTCTCGGTGCATGCGGGCGATCCCCTGCTGCAGGCCGGGGTCATCGCGCAGCTGCGCCCGCGTCCGGAGGTGGACGTGCTCAAACCGGACGAGCAGGAGCGGGCGCAGGTCTCGCTGGTCGTGGTGGACCGGGTCGACGAGGAAGCGGTGCTGCTGCTGCGCCGGTTGCAGCGGGTGTCGACGACCCGCACCGGGCTCATCGTCGGCGAGTTCGGCCAGAACGCGCTGCGCGTCACCATCGAGTGCGGGGTGGCGGCGGTGCTGCGGCGTTCCGAGGCCGATCAGGACCGGGTCCTCGGTCTCATCACGGCGCTGGTGCGCGGCGAGGGCATGTTGCCGGGCGACATGCTCAGCAGGTTGCTCGACCACGTGGGCAGGTTGCAGCGCAATTCCGCCGACGCGCAGGGGTTCAACCTCTCGACGCTGACCGCGCGGGAGGTGGAGGTGCTGCGGCTGATCTCGGAGGGCTTCGACACCGGGGAGATCGCGGTGAAGATGTCCTACTCGGAGCGCACGGTGAAGAACATCCTGCACGAGGTCACCACCCGCCTCCAACTGCGCAACCGAGCGCACGCCGTCGGCCACGTGATGCGCCAAGGACTGATCTGACGCCCCCTCCCGAAACCCCGCGGGCCGCTCACGATTCGCGCACCAGCGACATACAGCTGAGAACCCACCCTGATCAGCGTTGATCCAGGCGAACACCGCCCTCGGTATTCGTCCTGTCAGCGGCAAGCCGCTGAGCAGCGACCACCTCGGAAACCGGCACCGCCGCGGGTTCTCAGTCGGTCTCTCGCGAGGACGGCTTTTTCCCTCGTGGCGGAGCCACTCGGGAAAAAGATCCCCGCAGCGAGAGACCGACTGAGGTTCCGCCACCCGACCCCAGAGCAGAACGAGCCGACCGACGTTGCCCGAAAGTCCCCGGGGTGTTTCCCGCGTTGGTGCCTGCCGTGCCCTCTGCGCGACCGCGCGCACTCGCGAGGATCAGGCCGGGAGCGAGCGGGGAGGTCGTGGATGAGGGTGGTCCGGTCGACACGGTCCGGGGTCGCGTTGGCCGGGGTGCTCGTGGTGCTGTGCGGGTTGATCGGGGTCCCGACGGCGACCGCGCAGCAGGAACCCGCGCCGCCGGCGGACGAGGGACGGATCGCGTTCTCCGGTACGGGGCACCGCAGTCTCGCCACCGCGCCCGGCGACGGGCAGCGTCCGTCCGAGCCGTACCTCGACGACGGCCACTACGCGCAGCAGCCGGACGCGCGCGGCGGGCTGGTGGTGTTCACGAGCCTGCGCGACGAGACCAAGCCGCAGGTGTACCTGCGGGACGCTTCGGGGGCGGTGCGCCGGCTCACCCACGGCCGCGATGCCGCACATCCGAAGTTGTCGCCCGATCTGCGGTGGGTCGTGTTCGATTCCGCCGAGCACGGGAAGAAGGGGCCGCAGCGGGAGCTGTGGATGGTGCGGATCGACGGGAAGAAGATGCTGCGGCTCACCTTCTCGCCGGTCGACGAGACGTGGCCGACGTTCTCCCCGGACGGCGGGAAGCTCGCGTTCGCGAGCAATGCCACCAAGAGCTGGCAGATCTACACACGGCACGTGTTCGGGAAGTTCGCGCACCTGCGCACCGAGGAACCGACCGGGGGCGCGGTGCAGCCCGCGTGGAACCCGGTCGACGAGGACCGAATCGCCTACACGTGGGACGCGGACGGGAACCTCGACGGCACCGAGGACCAGCAGGTGCGGGTGCTGTCGGCTCCCTCCCACCACCACCATCCGCCGCATCCGACGGTCGGCGTCCCGCTGCTGGGCGGGGATCAGGCGGGGTGGCCGAGCAGTTGGCCGGTGTGGCGGCCGGACGGGAATTCGTTGCTGTTCCTGAGCAGGTACCGGATCGGCGTGGGCGTGTCGGAGACCACCTGGGTCTACCGGGTCGACGCCCCCACCGCGCCGACGACGAGCACGCCGGTGCTGCTGATCGACGAGCCCGGGGACGTCTCCTCGCCCGCGCAGCTGCCCGACGGCGAGGTGCTGGTGGAGCGCCCGACGGCGGGCGAGAACGTGGCGGTGCTGCAGGACATCCGGCCCGACGGCAGCGATCCGCGCAGCCTCGGGGTGGACGTGCTGCACGAGGATCCGCTCGCGGTGGAGGACTCCAGCAAGCTGTTCGAGCCGGGTGCGGACTACGACCCGTGGACCCAGCGGCAGTCGTACTCCCCGGACGGCGGGACGATCGCGGTGAGCGTGTTCAGCGGGCCCGCGGGCGACCGGGTGCAGCGGATCGAGCTGATGAACTCGGACGGGACGAACCGGCGGCTGCTGAACATCGCCGATCGTCAGCCCGGAGATTGGGAAACCGACGCGGCGTGGTCCCCGGACGGGCGCGAGATCGCCGTGGCACGGCGTTCGCCGGGCGGCCTGCCCACCGATCAGAGCCGGGGCAAGAGCCGCATCGTGGTCGTGAACGTCGCGACCGGCGAGGTCACCGGCCGACTGGCTCCGCAGAACCCCGCCCAGGACGACACCCAGCCGTTGTTCTCTCCGGACGGCGGGACCCTCGCGTTCAGCCGGGGCGAGCTGATCAAGGAGCCCGGCGAGCGCTACAACCACATCTGGTTCGCCGACGCCCAGAGCCTCGGTGACCAGCGCAACATCACCGAGGCGCTCTGCCAGTGCCCGGAGATGGTGGTCGACGACAGCGCCGCGTTCTCACCGGACGGGCAGAGCATGGCGTTCAACCGGGAACCGCACGGCCTCTACCGCCTCGACCTCGCCGAGCAGGACGTCAGCGCATCGTGCGAGGTGGTCCTGCCCGCCGACGAGGACACCTGCCGCGACACCCCCGGCAAGGTCGAGGAGGGCCAGGAACCACCGGAGCACTACCAGCCGCGCGACCTCAGCTGGTCGCCGGACGGCAGCAAGGCGGTGTTCTCGGAGCGCGCGGACGAGAACGCCGCCGAACATCTGTCCATAGTGGACATGGAGACGGGTGGGATCACCCCGCTGACGCAAGGATTCCCGGGACGCCAGAAGGAAGCCACCTGGCAGGCCACGGTCGACATGAGCGTGACCGCGCCGGAACGCACGAACGAGATCGACGAGGGCGACTCGGTACGGGTGACCGCGCAGGTCACCAACAACGGTCCCGCCGCCGCGCCCGGCGCGGAGGTGGAGCTGACCGTGCCGGACGGGGTGCGGTTGACCGGGATGGACTCCAGCACCGGGGACTGCTCCGGCGGGCGCTGCTCGCTCGGGACGCTGCAACCGGATCAGACCGTGCGGGTCACCGCGACCGTCGTCGGAGTGCAGGGCGGCGACCGGCGGCTGAGCTGGGAGGCGCACGGCCGGATGCGGGACAGCAGGCCCGCCGACAACACCGCCACCACCGTCGTCCCGGTGCGCGGCCCGGAACCACCGCCGCCGCCACCTCCGCCGCCACCTCCGGCCGGGCCGGGCGTGGCGGTGCGGGCCGACCCGAACCCGTCCTACGTGGGAGGCCGCACCGACGTGCGGTTCACCGTGCGCAACACCGGCGAGTCCCCGGCGACGGGCTTGACGCTGGACATGGCGCTCCCGCCGGGAATCCCGGTGACGGCGCTGCCGCCGGGGTGCAGCGCCACCCAGTGCCTGCTGCCGGACCTCCCGCCCGGCGCGGAACGGCCGGTGGTCATCGGGCTCGCCCCGAACGCCGCGCTGGACACGACGATCACCGGCACGCTGCGCACCACCGGCACCGACACGACTCTGGCCGACAACGTGGCGCGCACGCCGTACCGGGTGCTGCAACCGCGCATCGTCGCGGTCCCGGAGGTCGGTGAGCCGGGCTTCGTGACGTCGGTGCGCGGCTTCGACTTCCCACCGGGCGCGCCGGTGCGGCTGCGCTGGACGCCGGGCATCACGGCGGCCGCCGCGCCCACGTTCCCCGGCACCGACGGCCGGTTCGCCGCGCAGCTGCTGGTCCTGCCGAAGGACCTGCTCGGCCCGCGCACCATCACCGCCGAGGGGCCGGGTTTCAGCCCGGTGGACGCGCCCAGGCCGTTCCTGGTCGTGGCCCCGACCGTCCCGCCGCCGCTGATGGGGCGCCGATGATCCGGAGGTGCCCGCGATGATCCACGAAGTGGACGAGGGCCTGCGGCTGCTGCTGGCCGAGGAGGGCGTGCCCGGTTCCGGCGTGGAGCTCGCCTTCGACCCGCCCACCACGGACTGGGCGGCGAAGCGCAACGCGCCGACGGTGAACGTGTTCCTCTACGACATCCGGGAGTACTCGGCGCAACGCCAGCGCGGTTCGATCGAGAAGCTCGACGAGGCGGGCACCGTCATCGGCCGGTTCGACCCGCCGCGCTGGTTCCAGCTGGCCTACCTGGTCACGGCGTGGACGAACCGCCCGCAGGACGAGCACCGGCTGCTCGCGCAGGTCTTGCGCGGCCTGGCCCGGCATGAGGCGCTGGATCCGCAGTGGCGTACCGGAACGCTCGCGGAGCTGGGATTGTCGGTGTCGTTGGAGACCGGCGGGGAGCTCGCCGAAGGCCGTTCGCCCACCGACGTGTGGTCGGCCCTGGGCGGGGAGCTCAAGCCCTCGATCACGCTGCGGGCGACCGCACCGCTGGCCGGGGACCTGCGGCTCGTGGGCCCGCCGGTGACCGAAGGCGTCTCCCTCAACACGCGCGCCGCGGTGTCGGAGGGCGAAGTCGACGAGCGGCGCCACCTGCGCTACGAGGACACCGGCGCCGAAGGCGACGACTTCTCCTCGCACCGGCCCCGGCCGGGCGGCAGGCGGCGCATGCGGGGGCCGTTGTGAGCGGCGAGCTGTGGGACCGGTTGCGGGCCGTGGAGCAGCGGGTCCGGGTGGCGCTGGACGCCCGCGACGATCCGGGCCGCGACGATCCGTACCGCGGCCTGTACCTGACCGAGGAACTGGTGCGGCAGGCCCTGGAGACCCCGTCGGCGGCGTGGTCGGCCGAGCCCGTCGAGGTCGCGGAGCCGGAGTCCCGGCTGGCGCGGCTCGCGGCGGATTTCGGCTTGGACGCCTGGGAAGTGGAGTTCCTGCTGATCGCGCTCGCCCCCGAGCTCGACGCCCGGTTCGAGCGGCTCTACGGCTACCTCAACGACGACGTGACGCGGCGGCGCGCGACGGCGGGCATGGTGCTGGAGCTGTGCGGGATGCCCACGGCGGGCGCGGACCGGTTCCGCTTCGCCCCCGGCGGGCCGCTGATCGCGGGCGGGCTGCTGGAGGTGCAGGAACCCGACCGGCCGCTGCTGACCCGAACGGTGCGGGTGCCGGACCGGGTGGTCGCGCACCTGATCGGCGGCGACGCGCTGGATCCGGCGGTGCGCGGGCTGGCGCGGGCGGTCGACGAGCCGGTCACCGAACCGGCGGAGCTGGTGAAACGCCTGGCCACCGGCCTCGACGCGGGCATCGGCCCGGTGCACCTGCGCGGCTCGTCGGGCGCCGAGCAGCACGCGGTGGACGCGCTCGCGGTGAGCGGTCGCGCCGCGCTCGTCGTGGACGTGGCGGCGCTGGCCGCCGAAGCGGAACCACCGGTGGCGGAACTGGTGCGGGAGGCGCGGCTGAGCAGGTCCGGCCTGGTGCTCGGGCCGGTGGAAGCCTTGGCGGGCCCCGAATCGGCGCGCACCCTGCGGCGGCTGCTCGACGCGGCGGAGCGGATTCCGCTGCTGCTGCACGGTTCCGGCGGCTGGGACCCGGCGTGGGCGCGGCAGGCTCCGCTCACGATCGCGCTGCCGGAACCGGACCGCACCGCGCGCGCCGCGCAGTGGCACCGGGCGCTCGCGGAGGCGGGCGCGTCCGACGAGGTCGACGCGGAGGCGTTGAGCGCGTACCGCCTCGACGCGGACCAGGTGCGCCGGGCCGCCTCGGTGGCGACGAGGCTCGCCCGCTTGGAAGGCCACCCGCTCACCCCCGAACACCTCCGCTCCGGCGTGCGAGCGCAGAACGGCGCCGGCCTGGCCCGCCTCGCCCGCCGCATCACCCCCGGCGTGAACTGGGACGACCTGGTGCTGCCCGAGCAGACGCGGCGTGCGCTGGCGGAGCTGTCGGTGCGCGCCCGCCACCGCGATCGGGTGCTCGGCGACTGGCGGATGCGCCCCGGCGGCGGTCGCGGTCGCGGCGTGGTGGCCCTGTTCGCCGGGGAGTCCGGCACCGGCAAGACCATGTCCGCGGAGGTCGTCGCCGCCGACCTGGGCATGGAGCTCTACGTGGTCGACCTGTCCACCGTGGTCGACAAGTACGTGGGCGAGACGGAGAAGAACCTGGAGCGCATCTTCACCGAAGCCGCCGGCGTGAACGGCGTGCTGCTGTTCGACGAGGCCGACGCGATCTTCGGCAAGCGCTCCCAGGTCAAGGACGCCCACGACCGCTACGCCAACGTCGAATCGGCCTACCTGCTGCAGCGCATGGAGTCCTTCGACGGCATCGCGGTGCTCACCACGAACCTCCGCGCGAACCTCGACGAGGCCTTCACCCGCCGCCTCGACGTCATCGCCGACTTCCCCATGCCCGAACCGGACCAACGCCGAGCCCTGTGGGACCGCACCCTCGGCGACGCCGTCCCCCGAGCCGACGACCTCGACCTGGACCGCTGCGCCGAGCGCTTCGAACTCGCGGGCGGCTCCATCCGATCCTGCGCCGTCACCGCCGCCTACCTCGCCGCCGAAGCCGGCGGCGAGGTCACCATGAACCAACTCCTCAACGCCATCCGCCAGGAATACGCCAAGCTGGGGCGCCTCGCTTTGGACGCGGAGTTCGGCTAGTAAAATTGGAAATGCCCGCGACTTTTCAGGCAAATACAGGTGCAGATCAGAAGAGGGAATGTTCGAGACTCAACGTCAAATCATTACCGTCGCCGCACGGCCGATCGATTTCCTTGCATGCACCCCGGTGACCGTCGACGAATTCGAGCAAGAAACACATCTCACCCGTTCACCGACGGCCACCGGAGTTCGATCAGCAGAACGGATCGAGCGCTCTTTTCGGAATGAGGTCGATCCGTCCTCGGGCACCTGCGTCACGATCACGATGACGACAGGCAAAGCACTCCCCATGCCGCGACCCGTTCGGGCTCGCGGGTCACCCACCGGTCACGCCGGCGACCGATGTATCAGAAAATCCGCAGTTCGTACCGTCCGCCGTTCCACGAAGTGCAGCTCCACCCGCTCGCTTTTCCGGAGTCCACGTAGCTTTGACCGACCTTGTTGCACTCCTTCTTCGTCGGGTACGAACCGACGACCTCCGCCGGCTGGACGTCCGCCGAGCTGGGAGCCTCAGCCGAAGCGGCACCCACACCGGCCGTCGCGACCCCTGCGGCGCACAGCGCGAGCGCGGCCATAGTCTTACGAATCAACATTCGAACCACCTTTGTGAATCAGGAAGGCGACCAACGCCCTTACACGAACAAGATTAGGCGGGAACGCCCCATCAAAGGGCGATGATGCGAACGGCCGGAGGGGTTTCCCTCATAGTTCGCGCGCCGCGAAACCGGGCGATTCCCGCAGCCTGATCACGGCGGCCGGATCATCACGTGCCCGGCAGTCCATAAAGTATTCGAAATGGTCCGGCAAAACCGATTTCAAGCCTGGAATCGACGACGTTCTCGCACTGCGTCGACCGCGCGGAACCTGCTGCGCAGACCGAACGGGGAATGCGAGATCGCGCGCTACGAGGACGTCCACCGACTTTCGCCACGCCTGCGGACCCCGGAACCACGCCGGGGCTTCTCGCATCTCGCCAGGACGACTTCCCGGCCTTTCACCTGCGACGCCGGCCATGATCGGGGCGCCGCGGACCAAGAGCCACTTCCCAGCTGAACGCCGACCCCGGTGCCGGGACGGTGGTAACGCCTGCCGGCCGACCCGTATCCGCAGGCCAGGCCCAGGGCGTCACGGCGATTTGGTAGACATCAGGTATGGCAGCGCGCGAAGAGGACTCGGCCTGGACGGTGTTCGTATCGGACTCGTTGCAGGCGCGCCTGGACACCTACTGCGGCGACGACGGCACACCCACCGCGGTCGTGTTCGAGGCGATCGAGGCGCTGCGCGACCGGTTGCCGGACGTGGTGCGCGACGCGCGGGCGCGGCTCCAGTCGCCGCACGCCCGGGACGAGGTGCACTACCTGGGCTCCGGCCCGGTGCAGGTCCGCATCCGCCCCGACGAGGACCAGGCCATGCTGCTGGACCTGCTGTCCTACGAGCTCGGCGTCCCGGCCACGACCTGGCTCCCCCCGCTGCTCAACGCCCACCTCCCCGGCCGCCGGGAACCGGACAACATGCCCTGGATCATCCAGGCCCCCGCCGAGCGATAAGCGCGGCGCGCACGACCTGCAGGGCGTTCCTTGCGCCTTGCCCATCGGCAGCGTTCTCCGCGCAGGCCGACGCGATCCGCGACCGCAGCGCCGGTGCGCGCGGCCGCAAGACGACGCGACCGCGTTCGCCGGTCGGCAGAAGGGGCGACATCCGCACCCGCCGGACCGCCGACGAACTCAGGACCTAGCTCCGGGCGCGCAACGCCTGCGAGAGCGCGCTCATGCTGATGTCGATCACCGCGCGGAGCTGCTCCGGGCTCGTCCCGGCCCTGCTCATCACGGCCACCGACTGGTTGACCGCCGCGATGTGCACGGCGAAGTCGTCGGCGTCGGCCAACTTCGCGGCGGTCAAGGCGGCCCGCAGCCGCGCACGCTGGAAGCTCAGGGCTTCGATCGCGCGCGCGGCGATGTCGGGGCTCAGCACGGGTATCGCCATCGCGGTCTGGGCGACCAGGCATCCGTCCGGCAGGTCGGGGTCGGCGATGCGCTCCAGCGTGACTCCGAAGAAATCCCGGATCGCCCGCAGCGGCTCGTCGGGCGCGCTCGACAGGGCCTGGTCGTACCGGCCCCCGTAGCGCGTGGCGTAGCGGTCCAGGCAGCGCAGGTAGAGCGAGTCCTTGTCGCCGAGCGAGGAGTAGATGGAACTGCGGTTCAACCCGGTCGCCCTGGAGAGGTCGTCGAGGGAGGTCGCGGCGTACCCGGCTCGCCAGAACTGGACCATCGCCGCGTCGAGCACGAGGTCCACGTCGAACTGCTTCTTCCCGGCCATCACGCATGCACCTCGTTCTCGAACCCGGCCGCCGTGCCGCTGCCATCGTATCTTGAACCAGACAGTTCAAGATGCATTAGCCTTGAGACATGACTGACGCTGAAACCGCCGCGAACCGCTCTCGCGGCCAGAACTCGATCTCCGGGTTGCCGCTGCACGACCTCGCGGGATTCACCCACCGCTGGGTCGACGCGGACGGCATCCGGCTCCATGCCGTGGACAGCGGTCCGCCGACCGGTCCTGCCGTCGTCCTGCTCGCCGGGTTCCCGCAGACCTGGTGGGCTTGGCGCAAAGCGATGCCGCGCCTCGCCGAGCGATTCCGCGTGATCGCCATCGACCTGCCGGGACAAGGCCATTCCGACCGCCCTCACGACAGCTACGACACGCACACCGTTGCTTCGCGCGTCCAGGCCGCTGTCACCGCACTCGGCGTGTCGAAGTACTGGCTCGTCGCCCACGACATCGGGGCCTGGGTCGCCTTCTCGCTGGCCCTGATGCACGAAGAGCGCCTGCGCGGTGTCGCTCTGCTCGACGCCGGAATCCCCGGGATCACCCTCCCGGACGCGGTCCCCACGAATCCCGAGCAGGCATGGAAGACCTGGCACTTCGCGTTCCACCTGGTGCCCGAACTTCCCGAGACGCTGCTCACCGGTCATGAGCGCGACTACGTCGGCTGGTTCTTGAAGGTCAAAGCTCTGTCCCCGGACACGTTCGACGGTGCCGATATCGACCACTACGCGGCCTCCATCGCGGCCGAGGGTGGTCTGCGAGCGTCCCTCGCCTACTACCGCGATGCCGCGGAATCGGCGCGCAAGAATCACGACGCCCTGGGCCGAGGGCACTTGACCGTCCCGCTCTTGGGAATCTCCAGCTCCCACGGCTCGATCCCCGACATGGCCGCTTCCATCAGCCCTTGGGCGGACAACGTGACAGGCGTCGTCATCCCGCAGGCCGGACACTTCATCCCCGACGAGCAGCCCGACGCGGTCGTGGACGCGTTGATCGCGTTCATCGATCACGAACGCGCGGGGTAGGTCCTCAGCACCGCGCCACGTGCTCCGCTGCGAGCGGCGCGAAGGCGTTTTCCCGCGTGTACCGCACCGGTGGTTCTCGACCTGCACGTCCAGGCGGTGGCCGGACGTTCCGGTTGACGCGAACCGATCACGATCGACGACCAGCACGACGACCGGCCCGGTGCGCACTCGCCGCGTCCCGCGTCACCGCGTGCGCAGGCGTTCCAGGGCCGTCCGGCTGGGTTCGTCGGCGCCACGGCAGATCATCAGGCGCTGGTCGGAGTCCTGCAGCGGCACGAGGACTTCGAAGTGCACGTCGACCGCGCCGATCTCGGGGTGGCGCATCGCCTTGCTGCCGCGGCCGTTGAGCTTGACGTCCCGTTCCTCCCACAGCCGCGCGAATTCCGCGTCGTGCGCGATGGCTTCGGTGATGAGGCCGGTCAGCGCCGGGTCCTGCGGGTGGGCGGCCCACGCGGTGCGCAGGTGGGCGACGCCCTCGCGCCGGACGCGGTCGCGGTCGACGTAGAACTCGCTGATCTCCGGGTGCAGCAGGCACAGCCACATCGCGTTGCGCCGCGACGGCGGGAGCGCGTCGAAGCCCACCAGCAGCCCCGCCATCTCCTCGTTCCAGGCGAGCACGTCGAAGCGGTGGTTCATCACCATCGCGGGCAGCGGCGCCAGGTCGGCCACCAGCCGGGCCAGCGGCGGCGCCGCGACGGTGGTGGGCCCGTCGGGGTCGCGGGGGCGCTGCCCGGTGAGGTCGAAGAGGTAGGTGCGTTCGTCGGCGCCCAGGCGCAACGCCGCCGCCAGCGCCTCCACCACGTCCGCCGACGGCCGCAGCCCGCGCGCCTGTTCCAGCCGCACGACGTAGTCGATGCTGATCCCGGCCAGCTCGGCGACCTCCTCGCGGCGCAACCCCGGCGTGCGCCGGGACCGCCGGCGCGGCAGGTCGAAGTCGTCCGGGTCCAGGCGTTCGCGCCTGGTCCGCAGGAACGCGGCGAGCTCCTGCGTCGGATCCACCACACCGATCGTCATGCGTGGTTCAACAGCCGGGGTAGGACCGGTGTTCCCAGGAAGTTCCTTCCCTTACCCGCCCTCCGCGATCGGCGCAGGCTCGGCGGCGAACGAGGACGAACTCAGGAGGACGCAGTGCAACTCACCCTGGACACCTACCGCCTGCTGGGCCGTTCCGGGCTGCGGGTCTCGCCGCTGGCGCTGGGCGCGGCGACCTTCGGCACCGAGTGGGGCTGGGGCGCCGAGCAGGACGAGGCCCGCAAGTTGTTCGACACCTACGTCGAGCGCGGCGGCAACTTCATCGACACCGCCAGCACCTACACCGACGGCAGCTCCGAACGACTGCTCGGCGACTTCACCCGCAGCGACCGGGAAAGCCTGGTGCTCGCGACGAAGTACACGACGCTGCGCCGACCCGGCGACCCGAACTCCGGCGGCGCGAACCGCAAGAGCCTGTTCGGGTCCGTGGAATCCAGCCTGCGGCAGCTGAACACCGACTACATCGACCTGCTCTACCTGCACGTGTGGGACTTCACGACACCCGTCGAGGAGATCCTGCGCGGGCTCGACGACCTGGTGCGCGGCGGCAAGGTGCTGTACGTGGCCATCTCCAACGCCCCGGCCTGGCAGGTGTCCCGGATGCAGGCCATCGCCGACCTGCGCGGCTGGTCCCCGCTGGTCGCGCTGGAGATCGAGTACAACCTGGCCCAGCGCGGCGGCGAGCGTGACCTGATCCCGATGGCGCGCGAGATGGGGCTGGGCGTGGTCCCGTACTCGCCGCTGGCGGGCGGTGTCCTCACCGGCAAGTACACCCGCGCGGACCTCACCGGGGACGGCACCGCCTCCGCGGACAGCAACCGCAAGAGCTTCAACCACGCCCTCGGCACCGTCACCGAACGCAACCTCGCCGTCGCCGAGACCGTGCGGGAGGTCGCCGCCGAACTCGGCCGCACCCCCGCTCAGGTCGCGCTGGCCTGGACCCTGCACAACCCGGCCGTGACGGCACCGGTCATCGGCGCCCGCACGCCCGCGCAGCTGGAGGACAACCTCGGCGCCCTGGACGTCGACCTCACCGAACCCCCGCTGTCCCGCCTCGACGCGGCCAGCGCGATCGAACTCGGCCTACCGCACGACATGCTCGCCGGCGACCACATCCGCCAGGCCACCGCGGGAGACCTGAAACTCGAACCACGCTGACGAACGCCGAGTGGCGCGGTACGGCCGAGGACGAGCCCAGGAGGATTCCTGCCTGGGCTCGTCTTCGCGACTCACGCGTCGAAGCGACCGTGCCTGATCGCACCCACGAACGCCGACCACTGCGCGCTGGTCGCCGTGAAGTGACCAGCGTCCCGATCCTTCGTATCCCGGACCGCGGCACCGTCGGTCACCCGACCGACCTCGACGCAGCTGTCGGTCTGGCTGCTCCGGCTCGACTTCCGCCAGCCGCTGGGAATCCCCTGCCGCACCGTCATGCCGTCGCCTCCGCTCCTCACCGCATTAACAGTCAGCCGGGCCGCCCTACGTCGAAGGTGCCGTTCTTGAGCTCTGCCAGGAAGGTCGACCAACTCGCGGGCGCGAAGGGCAGCACGGGGCTCATCTGACCGAGCTTGCTGTCCCGAACGGCTGTCACACCTGGAATTGCCGCGACCTCGACGCACTGACCGTTCGGAGTGCTGCGCGAACTCTTGCGCCAAGACATGTTTGCCAGACCGACATGGTTCGAGGCAGACCCGCTGGGTCGAGTCACGTCGACTCCTTGGAAATCTTCTTGACCAGCTCGCCCGTTCGGTCGGGATCAGCCGCTCGTGCGCGCAGGTGGTCGAACAGTTCTCGATACCAGACTACGTCGGCTGCACCGTCCAGGTACAAGCCTCCGTGGGCATCGAGATAAGCAACATCGGTGTCACCTGTGTCCGGAAATCCCAGAACCGCGAACCCACCCGAGATGGCCGGATGACTTCCTGCGCTGAAGGGCAGAACCTGCAGAACGATGTTCGCCCACGTCGATACTTCTACGAGGTGATCGAGCTGCTCCCGCATGACCTCCGGCCCGCCGAACGGTCGTCGGAGCACGGCCTCGTCCAAGATCGCCCACAGCTTGAGCGGATCTTCCCGTTGCAGAACTTGCTGACGCAGCATCCGAACCTTGACCTGCCGCTCCACACGTTCCGAACTGATCCCCGGCACTGTCCGGGCAAGAGCTCGAACGTACGCCTCCGTCTGCAAGAGGCCGGGGATCAGCTGCGGTTCGAAGTTGATGACCTCGGCCGCTTCGGCTTCGAGACCGACGTAGCCGTGGAACCAGGTCGGCAGCAAGTCGGAGTAGGAGTTCCACCAGCCGCGCCCGCGTGAGCCACGAGTCAGGTCGAGCAGCCCCTCTGCGTCATTCCCGCTGACGCCGTACAGCTCCAAGAGCGCGCGGATGTCACCGATGCGAGGACGCTGGACTTTTCCTCGCTCCAGGCGGGAAATCTTCGTCTGCGACAAGTCGTCGAGACGTTCGGCCGCGTCCGTCGCGCTCATGCCCGCTTGCTCGCGCAGCAGACGCAGCTCGATCCCGAGCCGACGACGGCTCACCATCGATCCGGTGCCGCTCGTCATCCGCAACCCCTCCTCCGGCGCCAATCCGACTCAGTCTGCCCGACTCGCCTCCGGCGACTTCGCGGGGCTAACTCCAGGTTGACCCGTTCGTGGATCTAGCCAAACCGACTTAGTCACTTTTAAGGTTGCGAACCAGGTTACCCGAACTAGACGTCGACACGACGAGTCGTTTCCGGCCCCCTGACCCCGCCTCGCAACGCACTCGGCGAAACGAAGGAGACGACATGAACCCTGGCTCCGCACCGCTCCGCCTGCTGCGAAAGTCTTTTCCTCCCAACGGGATCACGTACCACAAGCCCGCCCCGGCAGTACTGAAATCACTACCGCACAGATAGCGGTCCCGGTCGCCCGCTGTGCCGATGCTCCGGTGGGTGATCGCGCCCCGTCGGCCGCCGTGCCCCCGAAACTCGGGTGGTCGGCGGGGTTCCACTGATCCACCGGTTCCCCGGCGGGATGCCCACCGACGTCCCGCCGGGGTGGACCGGCACCTGACGACGCCCCTCGACCGGTGCCGGTCCCGGGCCGGACCGCGTCCTCCCCGAGCGCGGCCCGGAACGTCCGGCCGCACGACTTTCCCTCCCCCGGTCGTGCGGCCGGATTCCCGCATTCCCGCGCGCTGCCCGAACTTCCTCTTCCGCCCGAGCCGAGGCCCGGACGGCCACTCCCCCAGGACGCCGCATGATTCCCAGGGCCTACGGGCTTCCCTGCGCCTGGCACTACGAGCCGGGCCGCGACATCACCGTGCGCTGGGGCCGCCCCGATCCGGTCTTCACGGTGCACTCCGGTGACCGGCGCGGAGAACGCGGCGACCACGCCCTCATCGACACCGTTCCCGTCGCGCAGCCCTGGGTGAACGACCACGACGTCGCCCGAAAAGCCCACACCTGGGCCAAGAACAATCCCCGCACCTGAGAACGCATCTGAGACGACGAGTCACATTCCACCCCGATCCACCTGCGCTGGGCCCTTCGACGAACTCGTGCCGCGCAGGCTCAGGAAGCTCTGAAACGACATGGCTTCAAGGCATTCGAACCACGCGTGCACCAATACATCCTGGCGTCGGCCGGTCAAGAGGGATTCGGGCACGAAGATTTCACATTGTCTACTTCGACGGCTCTGTCGGGCTGAAAGCACGAGGTGCCATGGTGAATCGCCTGCCATTCCCTGAAGACCAGCAGCACTGGAGTCACGATGCGCGAACATGCCAGAATCGAAGACGAGATCCCTTCTCATGCTGGACGTGTCATTGACGCCGAGAAGCACGAGACGACCCAGCGCCTCGTCTACAGCCCGGTGACCGCCGGCAGCGTCTTGGCATTGCAGCGTGCCGTAGGCAACGCCGCGGTGGCGAAGGAACTGGAAGATCACACCGCGCGGAGGACGGCTCGGACGACGCAGGAGTCAAGACCCGGTATCGAGCGGCACGGCGAATCGTCCTATCACAGCGTGCAGAGGATGACACAGCGCGCCTTCGGCACGTGGACCATGAAACAGAGTACTGCCGGGGACCACGCCAGCAACGACTTCTTGGCGTACGTGTACGCACAACGGGCAGACAGAGGCAAACGCTGGCAGAGCAATTTCGCCGTACTCGAGTACGTCGACAACGACGATGCCGGCCAGCACAAGTACCTGGACTCCTTCAACCTCGGCAACTACTCGCTCCATTCGGAAGAGGTAATCTTCTGGCAGCTCAGCAAGATGGATTACCGGCCGGTAGCGCTGTTCAGCGACCGAAAACCCTGCGAGGGAGGCAAGGGGAGCTGCATGGGGCAGACGATCGGTCCCGCGATCACGGCCAGGGCGGCGGGGTACGACGTTCCGATCTACTTCGCCACAGACTATCCGCCAGCGAACCAAACGGAGATCAAGAACTGGTGGGAGTAACGGAACTCGCCGACCGACTGCGGCTCGACTGTTCCGCGCACCAAGAAAAGCCCAGTCGATCATGCGAGCTGGATAGTCACCGATAGAGAACCGCCCCGCTCCGGGATGAAACGGGGCGGTTCGTCTTCAGCCAGGCCGGATCCGATGACCGAAGCGGCCCAACGCCGAGCGTTGTGGGACCGAACCCTCGGCGCCGCTCTCCCCCGCGCCGACGACCTCGACCTGACTTCTGCGCCGACCGCTTCGGACTCGCCGGAGGCTCCATCCGAGCCTGCGCGGTCACCGCTGCCTAGCTCGCCGCCGAAGCCGCGAGGCGATTTCCATCTGCTAACTCCAGGACGCTGCGCGCCATCGGTCAGCTCTGCCTTGGGGTGGTTGAGGACGCGATGACAGGGCACGTTGGCCGAAGTTCTGTAGTGGCATGAGCACTTCGAAGGGCACGCCTATGGCCCAGGGGTGACGCGAGATCGCGCAGTACGAGGACGCCTACCGGCTCTGCTACGTGCGCGGCCCAGGAGGGGTGATCGTGGCGCTGGCCGAACCGCTCGGCTGATCAGTCCTCCGGCTCCTCCACCGGCCCGCGCATCACGCGGTGCGCGTTGGCCTCGGCCGCCCGTTCGAAGTGGTCCGAGGGGTCGGAGATCTTGAGTCCGTTGCCGTTGTCGGTGCCCGCGACGGGGCCGGAGCGCTGCTGCACGACGTGGGTGAGCTCGTGGGCGAGGGTGTGCTTGTCGGAGGCGCCGGAACCGAGCACCACGTTGTTGCCGGAGGTGTAGGCGCGCGCCCCGATCTCGGAGGCGGACCGCTGCGCGGTGGCTCCGGTGTGCAGCCGCACGTCGGAGAAGTTCGCCCCCAGGCGGGACTCCATCTCCTGGCGCACCGGCGCGTCCATCGGTTTCCCGGACGACTTCAGCACGTCCTCGCCGGACCAGGCGGGTTCCGGAGCGGGCTCCGGGGGCGCCATCCGCCGCTGGATCAGCCGGGTCACGGCCGCGTTGCCGAGGGTGCGCTGCAGGTGCAGCAGCTCCTCGGCGGTGCCGGAGTGCTCGGGTGCTCGGGTGGTGCGTTCGGGTTTCGCCGCGGACTTCGCCGCCTCGTGCTGTTCGTGCTCCCGCATGGCCCTCCTCCTGACCCGGCAACGGCACCACTCCTACCGGCCCCGGCCGCGCACCGGGAATGTCCGGAAGGGCAGAGGGCGGGGCAACCTCCACCGCCTGCCTGCCGAGGCAACGCGGGGTTGCCCGGGAAGGCACTCGTGCTGCCCTCGGCGCAGGCCGGGCGGACATGGTCGTGCGGGCCCGCGATCGCGAAAGCTCTGGGGGCACGAACGCCGCAGACGAAGGAGCGAACATGCCGTCGTACCTGTCCCCTGGCGTGTACGTGGAGGAAGTCCAGAGCGGGGCCAGGCCGATCGAAGGGGTCGGGACCGCGGTGGCCGCCTTCGTCGGCTTCGCGCCGCAGGGCCCGTTCCACGAGCCGACGCTGGTGACGAACTGGAACCAGTACGTGCAGCACTTCGGCGGGTTCGACGACGGCTACCTTGCGCACGCCGTGTACGGGTACTTCGCCAACGGCGGCGGGTCCGCCTACGTGGTGCGCATCGGCGGTCCGTCCGAGGCCGCCGCGCCCGCGCGGCCCGCCGCGACACCGGTGGAGCTGGGCGGGCTGCGGATCTCCGCACTGGGTGCCGGGACCGCCGACGTGACCGTGGAGGTCGCCGACGCCGACGGGGAGAACCCGCCGGAGGACCGGTTCAAGCTGCTGGTGCACCAGGGCGGCAAGGTCGCCGAGACCTTCGACGTCTCCACCCGCAAGAACGTCAAGACCTACGTGGTGACGCAGGTGCGGGACCGCTCGAAGCTGATCGAGGTCACCGAGCAGTCCGGCGGCACCCTCGCCCGCCCGGACAACCAGACCGTCACCGTGCCCGCGACTCCGCCGAGCGCGACGACCCCGGCGAAGGTCAACGCCCAGGAGTACGTGGGCGATCTGGCCGCCCGCACCGGTTTCGGCGGGCTGGAGACCATCGACGAGATCACCATCGTCGCCGTCCCGGACCTGATGAGCGCCCACCAGCGCGGCCTCATCGACGCCGAGGGCGTGAAAACGGTGCAGCTGGCGGCGATCTCGCACTGCGAGCAGCTCGGCGACCGGGTCGCGCTGCTGGACGCGCCTCCTGGGCTCAACGCGCAGCAGGTGCGGACCTGGCGGATGGACGAGGCGGGCTACGACTCGAACTACGCGACGCTCTACTACCCGTGGATCAAGGTGTTCGACCCCGCTTCGGGGCGCAACAAGCTGGTCCCGCCGAGCGGGCACGTCGCCGGGGTGTGGGCGCGCAGCGACACCGAACGCGGCGTGCACAAGGCGCCGGCGAACGAGGTGATCCGGGGCGCGGTGGACCTGGAGACGTCGCTGAGCAAGGGCGAGCAGGACCTGCTCAACCCGATCGGCGTGAACTGCGTGCGGGCCTTCGCGGGGCGCGGCATCCGGATCTGGGGTGCGCGCACCCTGTCCTCCGACCCGGCGTGGCGCTACCTGAACGTGCGGCGGCTGTTCAACTACCTGGAGGAGTCGATCCTGCTCGGCACCCAGTGGGTCGTGTTCGAGCCGAACGACGATCGGCTGTGGTCCAGCATCCGCCGCAACATCGGCGCGTTCCTCACTCAGACCTGGCGCGACGGCGCCTTGTTCGGCCGCACCCCCGCCGAGGCCTTCTACGTGAAGTGCGACCGGGACAACAACCCGCAGGAATCCATCGACCTCGGCCAGGTCGTCTGCGAAATCGGCGTGGCACCGGTGAAACCCGCGGAGTTCGTCATCTTCCGCCTCTCCCAGTACTCCGACAGCTCCAGCCTGCTGAGCGAATGACCGGCGCACGCCGAAAGAGCCTTCCACAGCAAGAATTCTGATCTCTGTCCTGTCAGCGGCGGAGCCGCTGAGCAGTGACCACCAGAGCAAGCCGACCACCGGCGGGTTCTCAGCGGTTTCCTCGCGAGGACGGCTTTTTCCCTCGTGGCGGAGCCACTTGGGAAAAAGATCCCGCAGCGAGGAAACCGCTGAGGTTCCGCCACCCGGACACACACGCAGACCACTCTGAGAGGACGTCATGGCAGAAGGCGACAGTCTTTCCGTTCATCGGTTCGGTGTGCAGCTGGGCGGGGTGACGGTCGAGTCCATCAAGGAGATCAGCGGGCTCGTCGTCGAGCAGGACGTGGTCGAGACCCAGCAGGTCACCGACACCGGCAAGATGATGAACAAGAAGCAGCCCGGCGGGCACAAGGGCGGCGAGGTGACGATCACCCGGGGCATGGACAAGAGCTCCGAGTTCACCGAGTGGATCAAGAAGACGATCAACGACGGCGAGGTCGAGGACGCGCGGGAGAACCTGACCATCGAGGTGATGGAGCCCAACGGGTCCACGGTGCGCCGCATCCAGCTCTACGACGCGTGGATCAGCAAGTGGGAGGGCCCGGACCTCAACGCGGGTGAGTCCAACGCCGCCACCGAGAAGGCCACCGTCACCTTCGAGCGGATCGAGGTCGAATGAGGCGGCGCATCAATTCGCTCGGCGACCTCGACCAGCTCGGGAGCAAGAAGGCGGGCGCGTCGACGGACACCGCGGAGCGACCGGCGCCGCAGGCACCGCACGACGAGTTCGAGTTCGAGCTGCCGCGCGGCTACCTGCACACCGACGGCACGTTGCACCGGCACGGGCGGATGCGGCTGGCGACGGCGCGCGACGAGCTGCGCCCGCAGATCGACCTGCGCGTCAAGGAGAACCCGGCGTACCTGAGCGTGGTGCTGCTGAGCCAGGTCATCACCCGGCTCGGCGACATCACCGACGTGCATTCGGGCCTGGTGGAGAACATGTACGCCACCGACATCGCTTTCCTGCAGGACTTCTACCGCCGCATCAACAGCGAGGGCCACACCCGCGCCGGGGTCACCTGCCCGTCCTGCCAGACGGCGTTCGAGATCGATTTGGCGGGTGACGGCCTGGGGGAATGGTGACGTACGCGGCCGACAGGCTGCACGAAGAGGTCGCGTACATCGCTTACCACTTCCACTGGGCGCGCGAGGAGATCCTCGATCTCGACCACCTGGAGCGCAGGCGCTGGGTGCGGGAGATCGCCCACATCAACACGCGGGTGAACGAGAGCAGGTGAGCAGGTGAGCCGCTGGAACCCGTTCCGCCGCTTCAGCCGACGTGGCGAGCGGCGGCACGACGCACCGGAGGATCGGGCGGCCACCGCGCCGGCCGTGCCGCCGTGGGACGGCGGGTGGCGGCGCAGCGCCGCCCAGGACGGCGTGCTGGGCCGCGGTGGGCTCGGCGTGATCCAGCCGGCGCGGTTCCGCTCGTCGGTGGCGTCGTTCCGGGATCACGGGGTGCTCGACGGTGGTCTCGGGCATCGGCTCGCCGCCGACGCACCGGCCGGAACCATGCACGGGCTGGTGCGCGCGCCCACGGCTCCGGTGCAGCGCGCGGTCGTTGCGGACCGTGCCGTGGTGGCTCCGTCCGCGCCGAGCCCGAGCGCCGCCGCGGACTTGCCGTTCGCCGCGCCCGATCCGGCCGCGGACTCCTCGGGTTCCGGTGAACTCGGCGTGGCACCGGTGCAGCGTTCCGCGGTGCGGCCCCGGCGGCTCGCGCCACCGCTGACCCGGGCCCGGCCGGTCACCGGTCTTCCCCCTCGCCGAGTGCCCGCCGCCGAGCCTTCCGGCGACGCGGCGCCTCCGCTCGTCCAGCGGGCTCCGAGCGCCACCGCGCCTCCTCGCGCCACCGCGGTGCCGACCGCACCGGACGCGGACCTCGACGACCTCGCGGTCCGGCGACCGAGCTCGCCGAGCAGCGAGCCCCGGCCGACGCCGAGCGGGCCCGAGAACCGGCCCGCGCTGGGTGATCCGATCCAACGCCTGCCCTCCGGCGCCGTCCCCTTGCACCGGGACTCCGCGTCCGGCGAAACCGCGACGGACCCGAGCTCCCCGGCCGACGCGCCGGAACCGATGCCGCAGGTCACCGCACCGGATCCGACGCCGCAGGCCACGTCTTCCGACTCGACGGCGAGCACCGGCCCGCACCGGCCCGCGTCGCGGCGGCGCCCGGCGGCGGCGCCCGTGCAGCGGACCACCGCGAACGTCCAGCGGACCACGCCGGCCTCGGGGAACGCCCAGGGCATCGGGGCACCGCTGACGGAACTCCCGAAGTCGGCGACGCCGCTCGGCACCCACGCGCCGAACAACCCGCGCGCGGGCGCGCCCGCGGGCGCCGCTCCCGCGAGACCCGATGAGCCACCGGCGCACGACGGCGATACTCCGCCCGTGGTCCCGGTGAACCCGGCGCCGGTCTCCACTCCGGGTTCCGCGCCGCTGCTCGGCGCGACGCCCCAGGTGCAGCGCCTGCTGCGGGAGACCACCGCGTCGACGGGTGGCGCCGCGCGACGCTCCGAGCAGGAGCCGCCCACCGTCGTCCCACCCGGCACCGGGGCCCCGGAGGTGTCGGCTCCCGGAACGCCCCCACCCGTGCAGCGGATCCGGCGGAACTCGCGCGCGTCCGAGGATTCCGCACGCCCGGAGCCGACGACCGCGAGTGATGCGGGTGCGACCGCCGGTCCCGCCGAGGCGACGACGCCCGATTCCCCCGTCGTGCAGCGGAGTTCCGACCCCGCCGCTCACCTCGTGCGGACGGGTCCCGCGCAGCCGCTCGATCCACCGGCCCCGACCGAGCCGGACACCGGCACGGCGGCGGTGCAGCGGCGTACCGAGCCTTCGCCGGGACGGGCCGCACCGAACGCTCCCGCGCACTCCACCACCGGCGGAGACGCGCCACGCGCTCCGCAGCATCCCGGCGACGCCCGCTCCGGCTCAACCGTTCCCGACCGACCTGGGCCGACCGCACCGCTCGTGGGCGACTCCCCTCCCGTGCAGCGCCTCGCCTCGTCCGCGCCGACTCCGGCTCCACCGGCGACGAGTTCGGTGGTGGAACCGACTCCCCTCCCGGTCTCTCGAACCCAGCACGGCCCGGAGCGAGCGAGCGACGGGCCACCGGAGCCATCGCCGGCCCGTCCTGCCGAGCAGGCCCCCGTCCAACGCTCGGTCGCTCCGCCGGGCGCCGTACCGCCGAACGATCTCGTCGTCCCGCGACCGGTTCCTGCGTCCGCGGACCAGGCCCCGAGCGCTGGATCTCCGGTGGTACCGGGAACCCAGCGCGAGCTTCCCCTGCCCGGAACCTCGGAACCCGCGTCTCCGCGCCCCCGATCCCGGCGACCCGTCCAGCGCGTGCTGCCCCTGATCGCCACCCGCCCGCTACCCGTGCGCACGCGCCACGCGCAGACCGGGGCGCGCACCCCGTCGCACCGACCGGAGGCCGCACCGGCGGTGGCGCCGTTGCGGTGGGCCCGACCGGACGATCGAGCACCGTCGCCTTCCGCTCCGCCCAGGATCGCGAATCCTCCGCCGGTGCAACGTGCTCCAGCAGCGCCGATCGGTGAACGTCACCCGGACGCACCCGTCGCACCGAGGCTCGCCGCATCGCCGCTTCACTCCACAGTGGACATGCCTGCGGCTCCCGCGACTTCCCCACCGCTCGCCGTGCAGCGCAGTTCACCGCCTCCCGCGCAACCGCGGGAAACCCCACCCGACCCGGCACCGTCCACCGACCCCGCCGAAGCGAAGCCGCCGATCCCCGGGGTCCCGTCCGGTGTCCCGGTCACCGTCGTGCCGAAGGAGCACGAACCGGCCACCGACGATGACCCGGCCGAACCCGACAGCGCCGGAGGCCAGGACATCGACGAACTGGCCCGCCGCCTGATCGAACCGGTCGGCAGGCTGCTGCGCACCGAACTCCGCCACGGCCGCGAGCGGTTCGGCCGCACCTACGACCGCAGGCGCTGACAGGAGACCCAGCGATGTCCCAAGAGATCTTCGCCAGCAGCGTGTTCTTCCGGCTGGCCATCGGCGGCAACGACCTCGGCCGCTTCCACACCTGCTCCGGGCTCGGCGCGCAGGTCGAAGTGGAGCAGTACGCCGAAGGCGGCAACAACTCCTTCTCCTGGCAACTGCCCACCCGCATCACCTGGACCAACATCACGCTGACCCGCCCGGTCACCAAGGACACCACGAAGATCTCCAAATGGCTCTCGGACACGATGCGCCGCGCCGAGCGCAAGAACGGCGAAATCGTCGCGCTGAAGCCGAACCTGACACCCATCGCGCGCTGGCAGGTGATCGGCATCGTGCCCGTCAGCTGGCAAGGCCCGTCGTTCGACCCGTCCACCTCCCAGCCCGGAGTGGAAACCCTCGAAATCGCCCACGAAGGCCTGCAACCATCCTGAGAGGAGGGGCCGGATGGCCGCCACAACGAGCAAGAACCTCGCCCGCGCCGAACTCCTGATCATGGAACCGCCCGCCAAGGTCGGAGCGAAACCCGGCGCGACGCTCAAACGCGTCCAGTTCCAGTTCAACCCGAACAAGCTCGCGCTGACCAAGAGCACCGAGTGGCGGCGCAAACCCGCCCGGATGGCCAGCGAATCGGCGCTGCCCGAGTTCGTCGGCAGCGGACCGCGCTCGCTGCAACTGGAAGTGTTCCTGGACGCCACCGCCAAGCACGACAACTCGGTGGAGCAGAAGATCGAAGAACTGATGACCGCCTGCGTGCCGACGCCGAGAAGCCTCAGCTCCAAAACACCCGCCAGCCCGTGGGTCCGGTTCGAATGGGGCACCGCCCGCACCACTTCGTTCGACGGGGTGCTCAACAGCTTCTCCGTGGACTACTCGCTGTTCGACGTGGACGGCAAACCGCTGCGCGCCACCTGCTCGCTGGGCATCGAGGAAGCCAGCGTCGACACGCCCGGCCAGAACCCCACCTCCGGTGCGGAGAACTCGCGCCGCACCCACCGGGTCGTCGCGGGCGACAGCCTGCCGCAGCTCGCCTGGCAGGAATACGGCGACGCCACCGCGTGGCGGATCGTGGCCGCCGCCAACGAGATCGACGATCCGATGATCCTGGTGCCCGGCAGCGAACTCCTCGTACCGGCACTCGACGAGTTCGAACAGGACGGTGCGTGATGGGCTCCGGTGCAGAACAGGACGGCAGGTCGTTCGCCGCCGACCCGATCGTCAAGATCCCCGGGCCGCTGCCGCCCGCCTGGCAGGAACAGCTCACCTCCTGCGTCGTCGACGAGAACGTCGGGCTGCCCGACACGGCGACGGTGACCTTCCGCGACCCGAACCACGAACTGCTCACCGCCACCGGCATCAGCATCGGCGCGCCGCTGACGGTGTCGATCGCGACCGCGGGCGGCGGCAAAGTCCCGGAGAAGCTGTTCGCCGGTGAGGTCACGGCGCTGGAACTGGACTCCGACGGCACCGGCTCGTTCACCGTGGTGCGCGCCACGAACAAGGCGCACCGGTTGCTGCGCGGCCGGAAAGTGGTGGCGTACAAGAACATGAGCGCCGACACCATCGTGCGCAAGGTCATCAAGGACGCGGGGCTCAAAGCCGGCAAGATCGAAGCCAAGAAGATCACCTACACGCAGCTGGCCCAGCCCAACGTCTCCGACTGGGAATTCCTGCAAATCCTGGCCGAGGAGCACGGCGTCACCGTGCGGGTCGACGAGCTCGGCACGCTCGACTTCGCCCCGCTCGCGCCCGCCGCCTCCGCACCCGCCCCGACGACGTCGGCGGCGAAGAGCCCGTTCGTGCTGGAGTACGGCCGCAACCTGATGGCGCTGCGAGCGGTGCTCACCTCCACCGACCAGGTCAGCAACGTCGAAGTGCGCGGCTGGGACGTGAAGACCAAGAAACCCGTGGTCGCCACCAAACCCGTCACCACCAGCAAGACGATCGTTCCCGGCCTCACCCCCGCGCAGGCGACCGCCAAGTTCGGGAAGAAGACCAGCATGGTCGTCACCGACACGCCCTACGGCACGCAGGCCGAAGCGAACGCGGTCGCGGATTCGCTGGCGACGTCGCTGAGCGCCGGACTCGGCGAAGTCGAAGCCGTCGCCGAAGGCGATCCCAAGCTGCGCGCCGGCACGCCGGTGGCCCTGGGCAACGCGGGCAGCAAGTTCACCGGGAAGTACACCGCCACCGCCGTGCACCACGTGATCGAACCGGGCCAGGGCTACCGCACCACCGTGCTGGTGAGCACCACCCCGGACCGCTCGCTGGCCGGACTTGCCACCGGCGCCAACGCCCCGAGCCGCGGACCGCGCATCCCCGGCGTGGCCAACGCGATCGTCACCGACATCAAGGAACCCGCCAACGGCCAGCGGGGCTGGGTGAAACTCACGTTCCCCTGGCTCGACGCCAAATACGTCTCCGATTGGGCGCGGACCGTGCAACTCGGCGGGAAGGGCGGCGGCGGGGTGATCAGCCCCGACGTCGGCGACGAAGTGCTCGTCGGTTTCGAACAAGGCCTGCTGGACCGGCCGTACGTGCTCGGCGGGCTCTACAACGGCAAGGACAAACCCTCCGAGCACAAGACGAAACTGCTCGACGGCAAGAAAGTCGGCCGGCGCTCGCTGGTCTCCCGCACGGGACATCGGCTCGAACTGCTCGACGCCAAGACGGGACCGCCCGGCGTGTCCATCGCCAGCGGCAACGAACGGCTCGAAATCCGGCTGGACCAGCAGAAGAACTCCATCGAGGTCGCCGTCAAAGCCCCCGGCGGCCGCCGCGCGCTCAGCTCGATGACGCTGGACTCGCGCGGCATCACCCTCGACGCCACCACCGGCGACATCACGCTCAAGGGCAAGAACATCTCGGTGGACGCCACTCTCAACGCCAAGATCAACGCCAACGCCGACGCCTCGCTGTCCGGCAAGGTCGCCGCCAACGTCGACGGCGGCGCCACCGCCGCCCTCCGCGCCCCGATCGTCCGGATCAACTGACCCGTTCTTCCCGCAGCACGACCCGTTCTTCACGCAGCACAAGGAGTTCCGCGATGCCTCCAGCCGCCCGGCTCGGCGACCCCATCAGTCACGGGGGCACCGTCGGCCCACCGCCGCCGCCCGTCGCGGTCCGCGTCGCGACCGTGCTCATCGGCGGCAAACCCGCCGCCGTCACCGGCAGCACGGTCGTCTGCGGAATCCCGCCGCACGCCCTGCTGGGACCGGCCAACGTGCTGACCCCCAGCCCGCCGCGCGGCGGCGTCGTGCTCATCGGCAACCTGCCCGCGGCCAAGATGATGGACAAGAGCAGCTGCGGGGCCCAAGTCATCGTCGGTGCCATGAACGTGCTGATCGGAGGCCCGATGTGAGCGAACGGTTCATCGGCCGCGGCTGGGGATTCCCGCTGCGCGTCAGCGCCACCGGCGGCATCGGGCTCGTCGAGCGGGAGCAGGAGATCGAAGAGGCCATCCGGCTCGTGCTCGGCACCGCCCCCGGCGAACGCCCCATGCGCCCCGAATTCGGCTGCGGCGTGCACGACTACGTGTTCGCCCCCGCCGACGGCGCCACCGCCGGGCGCATCGCCTACGAGGTGCGCAGCGCGCTGCACCGCTGGGAACCGCGGATCGAAGTCACCGACGTGGTGATCGCCGCCGACGACGAGGAAGGCGTGCTCTACATCGACGTGCACTACACGCTGCGCTCCACCAACGACCGCCGCAACCTCGTGTTCCCCTTCTACACCATCCCCGACGCCGGTGAACCAGGGACGGGAGGCGCGGCCTGATGGCGATCCCCTCCCCCAACCTCGACGACCGCCGGTTCCAGGAACTCGTCGACGAAGCCAAGCGCTACGTGCAGCAACGCGCCCCGGAATGGACCGACCACAACGTCTCCGACCCCGGCGTCACGCTCATCGAGACCTTCGCGCACATGGTGGACCAGCTGATCTACCGGCTCAACCGCGTCCCGGAGAAGAACTACCTCGCGTTCCTCGACCTGATGGGCGTGCGACTGTTCCCACCGGCCGCCGCGCGCGGCGACGTCACGTTCTGGCTTTCCGCCGCGCAGCAGGAAACCGTGCTGCTCGACCGCGGAACCGAAGTCGCCACCGCGCACTCCGAACTCGAGCAGGACGTCGTGTTCGCCACCGTCGACGACCTCCCGATCGTGCCGTGCGAACTGCGGACCCTCGTGACGATCTCCGCGGCGGGCACCATCGAGGACCGCACCGCCGACCTCGGCGCCGAACGGGACGTGCCCTGCTTCCAAGCCGAACCCACCCCCGGCGACGCCATGCTGTTCGGGCTCAGCAACGCCGTGCCGCGCTGCGTGATCTCCGTGGAACTCGACAGCCGGGTCGAAGGCATCGGCGTCGATCCGCGCCAGCCGCCGCTGGTCTGGGAAGCCTGGGACGGCACCGGCTGGGCCGAGTGCGAGGCGTTCGACGACACGACCGGCGGGCTCAACCGGCCCGGCGAAGTCGTCCTGCAGATCGGCCCCGGCCACGCGCCCTCCGCCGTCGCCGGAGTGCGCGCCGGCTGGCTGCGCTGCCGCGTCGTCGAACCCGAAGCCGGCCAGCCGTTCTACTCCGAATCCCCCACCGTCCGCGTCGCCGAGGTCTCCACCGTCGGCGGCACCACCACCGTCGAACACGCCGAAACCCACACCGAGGTGCTGCTCGGCGAATCGGCAGGCGTGCCGGGACAGCGGTTCACCCTCGAAGAGGCCCCGGTGCTCACCGACGGCGAACCCGTCGTGGTGCAGGTGTCCGACGGTGAAGGCTGGGAGGACTGGACCGTCGTGGACCACTTCGGCCGCTCCGGTCACACCGACCGGCACGTCACGCTCGACGCGACGACCGGCCAGTTCAGCTTCCCGCCCGCCGTGCGGGTGCCCGACGGCAGCCTGCGCAACTGGGGCGCGGTGCCCGCCAAGGGCGCGCAGATCCGCGTCGCGCGCTACCGCACCGGCGGCGGACGCGCCGGCAACGTGGCGCGCGGCACGATCTCCGTGCTGCGCAGCTCCGTGCCCTACATCTCCGACGTGGAGAACCGCGAAGCCGCCATCGGCGGCATCGACGGCGAAACGGTGTCCGAGGCGAAAGTGCGCGCGCCGCAACAACTCCAGCTCCAGGAACGCGCCGTGACCGCCGCCGACCACGAGCAGATCGCCCGCCAAGCGGCCCCCGCGGCGGCCCGCATCCGGTGCCTGCCCGCGGGCGCCGACCACGAACCCGGTGCCGCCCGGGTGCTCGTCGTACCCGACGCCGTCGCCGACACCGGCGATCGCATCCGCTTCGAGCAGCTCATCCCCTCCGAACAGCTGCTGTCCACCGTCGCCGCCCGGCTCAACGAACGACGGCTGCTCGGCGCCCGGCTCATCGTGGAACCGCCGTTCTACCAAGGGATCACCGTCGTGGCCCGGATGAGCGCCACCGGCGACGACGTGAACCGGATCAACGGCGACGCGCTCGACGCGCTCTACCGCTACATCAACCCGCTGCGCGGTGGCGTCGACGGAACCGGCTGGCCGTTCGGGCATCCCGTGCAGACCGGGGAGATCTTCGCCGTGCTCCAGCGCGTCGCGGGCGTCGGCTTGGTCGAGGAGGTGCGGCTGTTCCCGGCCGACCCGATCACCGGCAGGCGCGGGAGCCCCGCCGACCGCATCGACCTCGCGCGGCACGCGCTGGTCTTCTCGCACCAGCACCAGGTCGTGGTCAACCCGCCGGACGGTGCGGAGCCGAGATGACCCGACAGGCAGTGCCCGGTCTGCCCAGCCGCTACCCGCTCGGGGAGCAGTTGCCCGGGCTGTACGCGGGCGACGACTTCGCCCAGCGGTTCACCGCTGGGCTGGACACCGTGCTCGCACCCATCTTGTCCACATTGGACAACCTGGCGTACTACTTCGACCCGCGGGTGGCGCCGGAGGACTTCGTCGCCTGGATCGCGGGCTGGGTGGCGATGGAACTGGATCCGGGCTGGCCCCCGGAACTGCGGCGCGCCGTCGTGATCCGCGCCGTCGAACTGCACCGCTGGCGCGGCACCGCGCGCGGCCTCGTCGACCGGCTCTGGCTCTGCCTCGGAGTGCACGCCCGCGTGCTCGACGGCCCCGGCGCGGCCTGGTCCACCCGGCCCGCGACCCCGCTCCCCGGTGCCCCCACCACCGAAGCACGCGTGCAGGTGTGGGCCGGTCGCTCGGCGGTGAACCGCGACCAGGTCGTCGCGCTGGTCAACTCGGCCTGCCCCGTGCACCTGACCTGCACCGTCGAGGTCATGTCCGGGCCACCTCAGCAAGAACGGAGGCGATCATGATGCGACCCTGCCCGGTCTGCGGCGCGCAAACAGCTGAAACCGACGACTTCTGCGGCAACTGCGGTTCCTACCTCGGCTGGGATGCCACCGTGAAGAAACCGGTGCCGCCACCGCCGTCCCGCCCCACCGCCGCGCAGCGACCGCCGGGTCAGGCCCCCGCGCCGCCACCACCTCCCGGTCCGGGCCCTGCTACAGGACCACCACCCGGTCCGCCCGCGGCTCCGGGACCGTCCCGTCCTTCCGGAGCGGCACCAGGGCGCCACGCTCGGCCCGATGCCGGCCCCGCCGCGGAAGCCGACGAACCGGTCGCCGTCCAGCCCGCGAAACCCGTCGCGCCCCGCCCCGAGTCGCACACCGTCGTGCCCACCACGCCTCAGGACGGGCCGCCGTGCCGCTCCTGCGGCACGCCCAATCCGCCGGACCGGCGCTTCTGCGTGCGCTGCGCGACGCAGCTGGTCGAACCGGAACCCGAACCGACCCGCTGGCTGCGCAAGAAGCGGTCCAACGGCAACGGACTCGGCTGGCTGTGGCGGCGGCTGACGATCCTCAGTCTGGTCCTCGCGCTCGTGATCGGCTCCATCCTGCTGTTCCCGTTCGGCCAGTGGCTGCTGCAGGACGTCCTGGACAAGACCATGGAATCCTCGAACATCCGCCCCACGAAGATCACGGCGAGCAGCGAGATCTCCGGACATCCCGCTGTTGCCGCGGTCGACGAGTACACCAATCAGGGGTGGGGGACCAACGACGTCGGCGAGTGGATCGAGTTCGAATTCGATCCGCCGTTCCGGCTGCTGCACGTGCTCGTCACCACCGGCCCGCCGGGCAAGGCGTTCGAGGCGCAGGCACGCCCCCTCCGGATGGAGGCCATCGTCACCGACACGAGCGGAGTCCCCCACACCTATCCGCTGCAACTCGGCAAAGCCCACGAAGCGAAACCGTTCGAGATCCGCGTCAGCGATGTGCGCCGGATCCGGCTCGTGATCCAGGAGACGACCGAAGTCACCAGCGGCAAGCACATCGAACTGGGCGAGGTCGAGTTCCAGAAACGAGGAAGCTGACGACACGGGGCACGGGCCGCTCACGCACTCGTCCCCCGTCACCGCGGCGACGGGGGACGAGCGACGAACTCATCGGGGGCTTGAACGGGATCAGGTCGCGTCGTCAGCGCTGCCGACCCGTGACTCCGAAGCGGAGGTGTCCAGCGACGATGGCCGGTAGTCGACCTTCGACGCTTCGTCGAGGTCCACATCGTCCATGTTCATGCCCTGCGCGGCGAGCTTCTTCGCCTTGGAACGATCGTGCGCCCGGCAGATGACCATGGCGATCAAGAACAGGATCACCAGGCACCCGGCCAGCGCCAACATCGAGAACGGGTCCTGCCCCGGCGTGGCGACGGCCGCCAGCACGAACAGGCCGAACACGATGCCTCGCCACCAGCTCTTCAGCTTCACGTAGCTGACCACACCGGCCCGGTTCAGCATCACCAGCACCAGCGGCATTTCGAAGCTGATGCCGAACATGAGCAGCATCAGGAGCACGAAGTTGATGTACTCGCCACCGGTCAGCGCGGTGAAGAACGCGCCGCCACCGAAGCTGGTCATGAAGCCCAGGCCCTCGGGAACGACGAAGTACGCCAGCACCGCGCCGAACACGAACAGCAGGCTCGCGATCGTCACGAAGGTACGGGCGAACTTGCGCTCGTTCGCGTGCAGTCCCGGCGTGATGAACGCCCACAGCTGGTACAGCCACAGCGGGCTGAACAGCAGCGCACCGACGGCGATGCCGACCTTCAACTGCAGCATGAAGACCTCGAAGGCCTTCGTCTGCAACAGCTGGCATTCGCCGTTGGGGCTGAACCGCACCTGCGGCGGCAACTGGCAGTACGGCCGGATCAGGATGTCGCTGAGCGTCGGCAGCCCGAACACGTGGTTCGAGAACCAGATGAAACCGAAGATCGCGCCGACCAGAATGCCGAACGCCGCCCAACCCAGCCGATACCTCAACTCGTAGAGGTGATCGACCAAGGTCATGGTGCCGTCGGGATTGTGCCGACGACCCCAACGGCGACGGTCACCGCGCCACGGGTTCAAACGGCGGAACGGGTTTGAACTCACCGTGCGTTCCGTCCCCGATCAGTTCTTGGTTTCTTTGCGCTGCGCTTCTTCCGCGTTGGACGCGGTCACCGGCGCACTGGCCTCACCGGTGGTGAGCTGCTGCGGCTCGGACGCCGAATCCTTGTCGCGCTTCGCGGCGGCCTCGTCTTCCTTCATCCCGCGAGCCTCAGCCTTGAACACCCGTGCGGACTGGCCGAGCGAACGCGCCATCTGCGGCAGCTTGGTGGCACCGAACAGCAACACCAGCACACCCACGATGAGTACGAGCTCCCACCCACCTGGCAAACCCATCAGTGCACACCTTTCTTGGGGCTTCCTGCGAGCGCAATGGTACGCGGGCAGGTGTCGGTCTGATAGGCCGTCACGCGGCTCCATTACGACGCTCGGCCAGCGCCACCTGGAGTCCAGCGATTCGTGCTTTCAGCAGACCGGACCGGTTCGAAACGTCGTTGGTGACCTCGCGTTGCACCGCCTTCACCCTGCGCAGCAAGGTGAAGAACCGGATCAGGAGGACGAGCAGGAGCAGCACTCCCGCCACGAGCAGCACAAGACTCCACACGTAGGGCACCGGATCACCGTAGCGCGCTCACGAGGACGGAACGTGATGCGCCCGCGCCAGCGCCTCCTCGGCGCGTCGTCGCACGTCATCGGCGAGGTCGCGAGGTTCCACGACGCGCCCCTGCCCGCCCAGCCCGAGCACCAGGCGCACCATCCACGAGCGATCCGAATACCGCATCCGCACCCGGATCCGCCCGTGTTCCAGCTCCGCGAGCTCGTCCACCGGGTAGTACTCGCTGACCCACCTGGCATCCGGATCGAGCTCCAGCACCGCGCTCGGCTGATCGGGCATCGGCCGGAACAAGCCCGCCGAGAAGTCCGTCGGTTCCGCCTCCCGCGGTGGCTGCGCCGCCTCGTCGAGCACCTCGGCCGCGTCGATGCGGTCCAGCCGGAAGCGGCGGACCGCCGTCGCCGAGCGGCACCACGCCTCCAGGTAGCTGCGCCCGTCGACGATCACCAGCCGCATCGGATCCACGGTGCGTTCGCTGATCTCGTCCCGCGAGGCCGTGTAGTACCGCATGGCCAGCGCCCGGTGCTCGGTCACGGCCCGCTGCACCGCCTCCTGCACACCCGGCACCATCGGGCCTTCCCGGCCGGCCAGGCCCACCACGACCCCGGTCGGCTCGGCCTGCCCGACGGCCTCCTCGACCTTCGACAGCGCCCGCTGCACCGCCTCGGTGTCGGCTATGCCCGGCGTATCGGCCAACGCCCGCAGCGCCACCAGCAGCGACGTCGCCTCCGACGCGGTCATCCGCAGCGGACGGCGCATCCCCGCGTCGTAGGTGACGGTGATCGTCTCGCCCTCGAAGGACAGGTCGATCAGGTCACCCGGCCCGTAACCGGGCAGGCCGCACATCCACAGCAGCTCCAGGTCCCGCCGCAGCTGCTGCTCGGTGACACCGAAGTCCTCCGCCGCATCGGCCACCGGAATCCCCGGCCTGCTGAGCAGGTACGGCACCAGCGCCAGCAGCCGCGGCAGCCGCTCCGTCGCCCCCGTCGTCATCCGATCACCTCCCCCGGTTCCGCCACGTCGAACGCACCGACGGCCGCGGCCGCCCCCAGGTGCGCTTCGTGCACCGATTTGCGCAGCACGTCCGGTTCGAGCACCGCCACGTCCGGGCCGTAGCCCGCGATCCACGAGGCCGCCGAATCCGGGTAGAACAGGTCGAGCTCGAGCACTTCGCCGTCGACGCCCCCGAGCCGCATCGGCTCCACGACCGTCGCCCGACGCCGCAGGCCCTGCGCGCGCCCCTGCGCGACCCAGACCCGCGCCGGCGTGCGCGGCGGCGCACCCCGCTGCTCACCGGCCACGAGCGTCAGCAGGTCCACGTCCGGCGGCCTGCTCACCGCGCCGGGCCGTCCCTGCGCCCGCGGCTCCCCGACGACGCGGGACAGCCGGAAGCAACGCGACGCCCGCCGATCCCGGTCGTGCCCGACCAGGTACCAGCGGCCCCGCCACGCCACCACGCCCCACGGCTCCACGGTGCGCGGCTGCGCCTGCGCCTCGTTCGGCCGCCGGTAGTCGAAGGCCACGACCCGTCCCGCCTGCACCGCCGCCAGCAACGCTGGGAAGGCGGGTTCGCTGGTGCGCACCTTCGGTTCGATCGTGCCGGCCGCCCGATCATCGACGTCGACCCCGGCCGCCCGGAGCTTCAGCAGCGCGCCACGAGCCGCGCCGGTGAGCTCCGGGGAGTCCCACAGCCGCAGTGCCAGCGCCACGGCCGCCGCCTCGTCCGGCTCCAGCCCGATGTCGCCGAGTTCGTAGTCCCGCCTGGCTATCCGGTAGCCGTCGGCGGCGTCGAACGCCGAGTTCCGGCCGGTCTCCAACGGCACGCCCAAGTCCCGCAGTTCGGACTTGTCGCGCTCGAAGGTCCGGAAGAACGCCTCGTCATTGGGCGCATCGGTGTAACCCGGAACAATTCCCCTGATTCGCTCCGCCGTCAGGTACTGGCGCGTCGAGAGCAGGCACAGCACCAGGTTCACCAAGCGTTCAGCACGCGCAGTGGCCACTTTTGAACTCTAGCTCCATCACAGTTGATCAGGTCTTTCGGGCACGTCCCGAGCCCGGCGGTCCCCGCCCCGGCCCGTCTTGACGATGCCGCCGACCCCTCGGTGCGGTCGCGTTGCGTCGGCACCTCGGATCATTTTCATTCGACACTGAAAACCTCGCAATCACAAAGTTGTTCATGGGCGTGCCCGCCGCTCGTAGACTGCGGACATGTCAGCCCCGGTCCTGCTCATCACCGGCGCGTCCCGCGGGATCGGCGCGGCGACCGCCCGAGCCGCAGCGGACGCCGGCTACCGCCTCGCCCTCGTCTCCAGAACCCCCGAAGCACTGGATCCGCTGACCCGAGAGCTAGGCCACGAGACCGCCTTGGCCCTGCCGTGCGACATCACCGAATGGGCCGAGATCAGCTCCGCCGTGGAACGAGCCGAAGAGCACTTCGGCAGGCTCGACGCCGTGTTCGCCAACGCCGGGCACAGCGTGTCCACCTCGTTCCTGGGCACCGGCGGCGCCGATCCGGACCAGTGGCGCGAGATGGTGCTGACCAACGTGCACGGCACGGCGCTCACCGCACGCGCGGCGCTGCCCGCGCTCGCCCGCAGCCGCGGTCACCTGCTGCTGACGGGTTCGGCGGCGGGTCGCGGCATCCGCCCCGGGAACCTCTACTCCGCCACCAAATGGGCCGTGACCGGCATGGCGCAGAACATCCGAGCCGAATGCGTCGGCACCGGCGTCCGGGTCACGCTGCTGCAACCGGGCCTGGTGGAGACCGAGATGAACACCCCGGAGCAGGCCGACCGCCCCAAGCTGCACGGGGAGGACATCGCACGTGCCGTGCTCTACGCCCTCGCCCAGCCCGACACCGTCGACGTCAACGAACTGCTCATCCGCCCCACCGGCCAGCACCCGCTGCGCTGAACCAACCCCGCGCCCTCGGCGACCGAGCGGTTCAGCCGCCCTGGGCGCTGATCCCGTAGAGGTTGCCCTCCGGGTCCGCGAACTGCGCCCATCTCGTCGACCCACCGGGGTCCCACGGCGCCGCCTGCGGCTCGACCGGAAACGACACGCCCTTGGCACTGAGCTCGGCGAAGGTCGCGTCGAGGTCGTCGGAGTCGAACCACACCGTGCTCATCGGCCCGCGGCGGAGCCGGATCTGCTCGGTGAGCTCGGGGTCCTGAGCCGCGAGCACCAGGTACGTTCGCGCACCCGGTGGACGCACCTCGATCCATCTGGCGCCCTCCCCGTACGGGGCGTCGGTCAACACTTCGAACCCGAGCGTCCCGGAGAAGAACTCCAGAGCCCGAGCCTGGTCGGCGACGTGGAGCACTGCGAACTTCGGCTGAGTGATCATGGCGGAGATCCTTTCGTCGGCGCGTTGACGCCAACCCTATCCGAACTTGCGTTCGATAAGGGGATCTCGGGTCGTGCTTCACCGCATCGAGTGGGCCCGCGCCGGCGCCCGCTACAACGACCCGATGAGCCGCTCCACCCGTTCGTCCACCGCGCGGAACGGGTCCTTGCACAACACCGTGCGCTGCGCCTGGTCGTTCAGCTTCAGGTGCACCCAGTCCACGGTGAAGTCGCGCCCGGCGGCCTGCGCGGCGGCGATGAAGTCCCCGCGCAGCTTCGCCCTGGTGCTCTGCGGCGGCGTGTCCTTGGCCGCTTCGATCTCCCCGTCCTCGGTGGCCCGATCGACCAGATCCTTGCGCTGCAACATGTCGAACAGGCCCCGGCCGCGCCGGATGTCGTGGTAGGCGAGGTCGAGCTGCGCGATCCGCGGGCTGGACAGCTCCAGGCCGTGCTTGGTGCGGTAGCGCTCCAGCAGCCGCAGCTTGATCGCCCAGTCCACCTCGCGGTCGATCAGCGAGTAGTTCTGCGTCTCCACGGCGTCCAACGCCCGGCCCCACAGGTCCAGGATCCGCTCCGACATCGGGTCCGACCCGCGGCGAGCGACGTGGTCCACCGCCCGGGTGTGGTACTCCCGCTGGATGTCCAGCGCCGAGGCCTCCCGGCCACCGGCCAACCGGACCGTCCGCCTGCCGGTGAGGTCGTGGCTGATCTCGCGGATCGCCCGGATCGGGTTGTCCAGGCTGAAGTCGCGGAACTGCACGCCGCTCTCGATCATCTCCAGCACCAGGTGCGCGGTGCCCACCTTGAGCAGCGTCGTCACCTCGGACATGTTCGAGTCGCCCACGATCACGTGCAGCCTGCGGTAGCGCTCGGCGTCCGCGTGCGGCTCGTCCCTGGTGTTGATGATCGGCCGGGAGCGGGTGGTGGCGCTGGAGACGCCCTCCCAGATGTGCTCGGCGCGCTGGGACAGGCAGTACACGGCGCCGCGCGGGGTCTGCAGCACCTTGCCGGCGCCGCAGATCAGCTGCCGGGTGACCAGGAACGGCAGCAGCACGTCCGCGATGCGGGAGAACTCGCCGGACCGCCCGACCAGGTAGTTCTCGTGGCAGCCGTAGGAGTTGCCCGCCGAGTCGGTGTTGTTCTTGAACAGGAAGATGTCGCCGCCGATGCCCTCATCGGCCAAACGGCGCTCGGCGTCGACGAGCAGGTCCTCCAGGATCCGCTCCCCCGCCTTGTCGTGGGTGACCAGCTGTGTCAGGTCGTCGCACTCCGCCGTGGCGTACTCCGGGTGCGAGCCGACGTCGAGGTAGAGGCGGGCGCCGTTGCGCAGGAACACGTTCGAGGAACGTCCCCACGACACGACCCGCCGGAACAGGTACCTGGCCACCTCGTCCGGGGAGAGCCGACGCTGCCCGTGGAAGGTGCAGGTGACCCCGAACTCGGTTTCGATGCCGAAGATCCGCCGCTGCATGCCCTCCACAGTAGGCGCATCGGCGACCATCGGCGGTCCGCCGTTCGGGCATCGGTAGCGTTCGAGATGTGCAGCAGTGGCTACGGAAGATCACCGGCAAGGTCGACGGGGCGGACCGCGAGCTCGCGCGGCGCAGCGCGGCGCTGCCCGCGACGGTCGCCGATCCGGGGCTGAAAGCCCTGAGCACGGCCGCGAACCACAGCTTGTTGTGGCTGTCGGTCGCGGGCGGATTGAGCACCCGGAAGGGTGCGCCGCGCCGGGCCGCGCTGCGTGGACTCGCGGCCATCGCCGCGGCGAGCGCGACGACGAACCTGCTGGGCAAGCCGTTGTTCCCGCGACGACGACCGGCCGCGCACCTGGTCCCCCGGCACCGCCGGCTCAGCGACCCGCCGCGGTCCTCGTCGTTCCCGTCCGGGCACGCCGCCTCCGCCGCCGCGTTCGCCACCGCGGTCGCGATGGAGTCGCCCGCGCTGGGCCTGGCAGTCGCCCCGGTGGCCGCCGCCGTCGGCTACTCCCGGGTGCACACCGGCGTCCACTGGCCCACCGACGTGCTGTGCGGTACCGCCATCGGCGCCGGTCTGGCGTGGGCGACGCGCCGCTGGTGGCCGCTGCGGCCGGATGCGCCCGCCGCGGTCCGCCACCCCGCGGAGGTCCCAGCGCTGCACGACGGCGAAGGCGTCCTGGTGCTGATCAACCCGGGGTCCGGCGACGGCACCTTCGACCCGGAGCACTGGGTGCACACCCGCTGGCCCGCCGCGAAGGTCGTCTACACCGACCCGGACGCCGACGTGCTGACCGAGCTCGAAGCGACGCTCGACCGGGAGGGCGACTCGGTGCGCGCGCTGGGCGTCGCAGGCGGCGACGGCACCGTGGCCACCGTGGCGGCGCTGGCCACCCGCCGGAAGATCCCGCTAGCGGTGCTCTCCGCGGGCACGCTCAACCACTTCGCGCGCGACGCGGGCGTGGACGACTCCGATTCGGTCGCCGAGGCCGTCGACCAGGGCAGCGCGGTGCGCGTCGACCTCGGCGGCGTGGCCGTCGACGACCGGCCGACGCGCTGGTTCCTCAACACCGCGAGCCTCGGCGGCTACCCCGACATGGTCCGGTTCCGGGAGAAGTGGACCGGGCACTGGGGCAAGTGGCCGGCGGGGGCGGCGGCGCTGGCGCGGGTGCTCTACGAGTCGAGCCCGCTGGACGTGGACCTCAACGGCGTCCGGCGACGGGTGTGGATCCTGTTCGTGGGCAACGGTTCCTACGCGCCGCGCGGGTTCGCCCCGTCGTGGCGGCCGCGGCTGGACAACGGCCTGCTCGACGTCCGCTACGTGCGCGCCGATACGCGCTGGTCCCGGATGCGGTTCGTGGTCGCGGCGATGACCGGCGCGCTGCACCGCAGCCACACCTACGTCGAGCGCGACCACCGGTTCCTCGACGTCGTCGTGCACGGTCCCGCCGTCGCGGTGGCCACCGACGGCGAGGTGGGGCCGCGCGGCAACCGCTTCGCGTTCACCGCGCACGCCGACATGCTCAGCGTCTACCGCCCCGAACGGGCGTAGACCCTCCGCCGACCGCGCATTCCGCCGAGCAGCGCGGGACTCACCCGCGCCGGTCCGGGCCGCTGCCGTACTCGCGGGTGAGGATTTCGAGGTTGTGCCCGTTCGGGTCGTCGAAGTAGATGCCCCGACCGCCGTCCCTGGTGTTCACCACGCCCGGCTCGCCGTGGTGCGGATCCGCCCAGTAGGCGATGTCCCGCTCGACGATCCGGTCGAAGATCGCGTCGAACTCCTGCTCGCCGACGAGGAACGCGTAGTGCTGCGGGGCGATGTCACCGCCGGATTCGAGCACGTCCAAGGTGACGTCGTTGTCGGGGCGAACGGTGCGGAACGGCCCGAACCGCCCCGCTTCGGGAAGGCCGAGGACCTCGGTGAAGAAGCGGGCGGTCCGGTCCTGGTCGTGCGCCATCACGATGGTGTGGTTGAGCTGGATCATGGGCTTTCCCTTCAGTCGGACGACTCCACGATGGGAGTTCGACCGCGCTGGAGGTCAAGCCCGGACCGCTACTTCCCGTTGCCGGAGCTCTTCCCGTTGCCCGTGCTCTTCCCGTCGCCCTCGGACCCCTCGTCGGTCGCGGACTCGTCGGCCGCCCCGTCGGAGGCGGGCTCCGGCTTCGGCAGCAACGCCTCCAGCGCCGCGCCTGCGATCCGGCGGAACGTCCGGTGCGGGCGCGCCCGGTCCAGGACGGCGACCTCGAGCTGCTTGTTGCCCAGCTCGCGGGAGCTCTCCCCGCTGGAGGCCAGCGCCTTCACCGACAGCTCCACGGCAGGGCCGAGTTCCATCCCGTCGGCGAACGAGTCCTTCAACGTCGTGTTGATCGCGTCGGCCTGGCCGCCCATCACCACGTACTGCGGCTCGTCCACGATCGACCCGTCGTAGGTGAGGCGGTAGAGCTGGTCGGTCTCCGCGCTCGCACCGACCTCCGCCACGCAGATCTCCACCTCGAACGGCTTGATCTGCTCGGTGAAGATCGCGCCCAGGTGCTGGGCGTAGGTGTTGGCCAGCGACCGCCCGGTCACGTCGCGCCGGTCGTAGGAATAGCCGCGGAAGTCGGCGATGCGCACGCCCGCCACCCGCAGGCTCTCGAATTCGCTGTAGCGGCCGACGGCCGCGAACCCGAGCCGGTCGTAGATCTCGGAGACCTTGTGCAGCGTGGTGGACGGGTTCTCCGCCACGAACAGCACACCCCCCGCGTACTTGAGCACCACCACGCTGCGCCCGCGGGCGATGCCCTTGCGGGCCAGCTCGGAACGCTCCCGCATCAGCTGTTCGGGCGAGGTGTAGAACGGCATCGTCACGGCTGTGCACTCCTGGATCGAATCGTTCGGCGCCCCCGCCCGGAGGCGGGGCGACCGTGCTCAGGCGGGGGAACGGCGGCGGGGAACGCGGCGTCAGCCGCCCGGGTTCTCGGACCGTCCCTGCACGACCTGCTCGGCGATCTCGGCGGCCTGCTGCTCGGAGAGCCGGACCGCGCCTTCCGCACCCGTGATCGTCACGACGGTCGGGTAGATCCGCCGGGACACGTCGGGGCCACCGGTGGCGGTGTCGTCGTCGGCCGCGTCGTAGAGGGCTTCGATCGCGTTGCGCACCGCGGAGTCCACGTCGGCGTCCGGGTCGTGGCGCTTCTTCAGCGCCGCCTTCGCGAACGGCGAGCCGGAACCCACCGCGTGGAAACCGCCGGATTCGCCGTAGCGCCCGCCGGTGATGTCGTAGGAGATGATCCGCCCGGCCCGTTCGGGGTCGTCGGCGGCGGTGTCGAAACCGACGAACAGCGGCACCACGGCCAATCCGGCCATCGCGCCCTGCAGATTGCCGCGCAGCATCGTGGCGAGCTTGTTCGCCTTGCCGTCCAACGAGAGCGGGACGCCTTCGAGCTTCTCGTAGTGCTCCAGCTCGATGGCGTACAACCGCACCATTTCCAGCGCGATGCCCGCGGTGCCCGCGACGCCGACGGCGGAGTAGGCGTCGGTGACGTAGAGCTTGTCCATGTCCCGCTGGGCGATGAGGTTGCCCATGGTCGCGCGGCGGTCACCGGCCAGCAGGACACCACCGCGGAAGGTCAGCGCGACGATCGTGGTGCCGTGCGGGGCCTCGACGATGCCGTCCGGGACGTCCCGGTTGGCCGGCAGCAGTTCCGGGGCCGTGGCCTGGAGGAAGTCGGTGAACGATGAGGATCCGGAGGTGAGGTAGGCAGCGGGCAGGGCCTGACCCGGAAAGTTCCGAGCCGCGCTGGATTCCATCGGCGACATCGTCTCCTGCTTCGAAGGACTGCCCCACCGCCGCGACGGCGGGGCCGGGATCGGGGCAGGCCCCAAGATCGGGGCCGTACCGCAACTCTAATCAAGATCGCCCGCGGGAGCGACGGTCAGCACCGCCCCGCGTGGCGGGGGCCGCCGGGCCGGAGCCCGCCCCGGCGGCCGCGCGGTGTCGGTGCCTACTGCCCGCCCTTCTGCACGTAGGCGCGGACGAAGTCCTCGGCGTTCTCTTCCAGGACGTCGTCGATCTCGTCCAGGATGGCGTCGACGTCTTCGCCGAGCTTCTCGCGACGTTCCTGACCGGCTGCTTCGGGACCCGACTCCTCGTCTCCGTCGCCGCCATCGGGCCGCTGGACCTTTTCCTGGGACATCTCGCCCTCCCGGTGGTTGTCCGTTCGGATGCCGGGGATGTCGAACGGTCGCCGAACACGGGGCATCCTGAGGTGAACAGTACCTAGCTGAACCCCTGTTCGCCCACATCCAAGCGGGCATTGTTGCGATCTTTCACGATCGGCGAAGTCCCGCCTGCGCCGGCTGAACCGCTGGTCAGCGAGGCCGCTCGGTCAGCCCCGGGTCAGCGAGTCCACCAGTTCCTCGGCGCTGGCCGCGGCGTCGAGCAGGTCGCCCACGTGGGCGCGGGTGCCCCGCAGCGGCTCCAAGGTCGGGATGCGCACCAGCGACTCCCTGCCCAGGTCGAAGATGACCGAGTCCCAGGAGGCCGCGGCGACCGCCGCCGGGTAGCGCTCCAGGCAGCGGCCCCGGAAGTAGGCCCTGGTGTCCTCCGGTGGGGTGGTCACGGCCGCGCGGACCTCGTCCTCGGTGACGAGCCTGCGCATCGAGCCGCGCGCGACGAGCCGGTTGTAGAGGCCCTTGTCCAGCCGCACGTCGGAGTACTGCAGGTCGATCATGTGGAGCTTCGGCGACGCCCAGCCGAGGTTGCCGCGGGTGCGGTAGTTCTCCAGCAGCCGCAGCTTCGCGGGCCAGTCCAACCGGTCGGCGCAGTCCATCGGGTCGCCGCCGAGCAGGTCGAGCACCTCGCCCCAGGTCGCCAGCACGTCCTTGGCCGCCTGATCGCCGCCGTGGGCGGCCACGTGCCGCGCGGCCCGCTCGTGGTACTCCCGCTGCAGGTCGAGGCCGGTGAACTTGCGGCCGTCGGCGAGCTCCACGGTCTGGCGCAACGTCGGGTCGTGGCTGATCAGGTGCACCGCCTGCACCGAGTCGGCCAGCTTGAGGTCGTCGAAGTGCTCCCCGGCCTCGATCATGTCCAGCACCAGCGCGGAGGTGCCGACCTTCAGGTACGTGGAGGTCTCGGCCAGATTCGCGTCGCCGATGATGACGTGCAGCCTGCGGTACTTGTCGGCGTCGGCGTGCGGCTCGTCGCGGGTGTTGATGATGCCGCGCTTGAGCGTGGTCTCCAGCCCGACCTCGACCTCGATGTAGTCGGAGCGCTGCGAGAGCTGGAACCCCGGCTTCTCCCCCGCCTGCCCGAGTCCGACCCGCCCGGAGCCGCACATCACCTGGCGGGACGCGAAGAACGGGGTGAGCCCGGAGATGACCGCGGTGAACGGGGTGTCCCGAGCCATCAGGTAGTTCTCGTGGGTGCCGTAGCTGGCGCCCTTGCCGTCGACGTTGTTCTTGTACAGCTGCATCTGCGGCGTGCCGGGCACGCTCGCCGCCTTGATCGCGGCTTCCTCCATGACCCGCTCGCCCGCCTTGTCCCACACCACGGCGTCACGCGGGTTGGTGACCTCGGGGGCGGAGTACTCGGGGTGCGCGTGGTCGACGTAGAGCCGCGCGCCGTTGGTGAGGATGACGTTGGCGGCGCCGAGGTCGTCGCTGTCGGAGCCGTTGCTCTGCGGCGTCGACGCGCCCAGGTCGAAGCCGCGGGCGTCGCGCAACGGCGACTCCACTTCGTAGTCCCACCGGGCACGGCGAGCGCGCGGGATGTCCGCCGCGGCCGCGTAGGCGAGCACGATATGAGTGGAGGTCAGCACCGGGTTGGCCGTCGAATCTCCGGGCACGACGATGCCGTACTCCACTTCGGTTCCCATGATCCGCCGCATACCTGGAAGCCTACGGGTTCCGGAGCGTTAAGCAGAGTTTCCAGCGGGGTGCGTTCCGCCCCCGGGCGGCGGATACCGGCCCCGCCCGACGCGGGAACCGGGTCTCCGGCGGGGCCCGTCGGGGTGTTCTGCGAGGATGCCGCCGTGGGCGCTCAGGACGAACTGGTGGCGGTGTACGACGCGGCGGGCGACGTGGCGGGGTCCGCGCCGCGCTGGCGGATGCGGCGGGACGGCCTGTGGCACGCGGCGACGTCGATCCTGGTTCGCTCCGGTGACGGCCGGTCGATCTACGTGCACCGGCGCACCGACCACAAGGACGTCAACCCGGGGGCGCACGACTGCTTCGCGGGTGGCGTCGTGGCCGCGGGCGAGACCCCCGACGTCGGCGCGGAGCGGGAACTGGCGGAAGAGCTCGGCATCCGGGGCGTGCCGCTGGACTTCCTGTTCCGCTCGGTGTTCGAGGAGGGCTCGGTCCGCCACCACGGGTTCGTCTACGAGGTGCGCTGGGACGGCCCGGTCGTGCACCAGCCGGAAGAGGTCGCCGACGGCTGGTGGATGCCGTCGGCGGAGCTCCGCGAGCGGGTGGCGGACCTCGACTGGCCGTTCGCCGCGGACAGCAGGCAGTTCATCCGCGAGTGGTTCGCCCGCCAGGACGCCGCGGCGAGCTCCTGACGGCTCAGTGCCAGGGCAGCGCGGAGCGCTCACCCCAGTAGGTGGCCGGATCGCGGGTCAGGGCGGCCAGTTCACCGAGGTCCGTAGCGTCGAGGCCGACCGAGGCCGCGGCGAGGTTCGAGTCCAGCTGCGCCACGTCCGCGGGCCCCACCAGCACCACGTCCGCCCACGGTTGGGCGAGCACGTGCGCCAGTGCCACCGCGTCGGGCGTGGCGCCGTGGCGCGCGGCCACGCGGGCGAGCAGTTCCGGCGGGTTCACCGCGAGCCTGCCGTTGGCGAGGGATTCCTTCACCAGCACCTGCCAACCGCCGTGGTGCACCTCGGTGAGCGCCCTGCCCGCTGAGGGCTCCAGCGAGTTCCAGGTCGACTGCACCGCGCTGAACAGCTGCTTGCCGCCGATTTCCAGCTCCCAGGCCTGCTCGATCGCCTGGGCCTGCGCCGCCCCGCTGGTGGAGAACCCGAGCCGGACCCCGGAGTCCCGCAGCCGCGCCAGTTCGTGCTGCAGCGCCAGGTCGTCGAACAGCGGGCTCTCCGGCGTCAACGAGTGCACCTGGTACAGGTCGACCCGGTCGCCGAGCAGGTCGCGGCTCTGCTTCCACTGCTCCCGCAGGCGTTCCACCGAGTGCTCCTTGACCTCGTGCACTTCGGTCTCGATGCGCCACTCGGCGACGTAGGCGTAGCCCCACTTGCTGGACACGGTGATGCCCTGGTGGCCGCGTTCGCCGAGCCAACCGGCGAGGAATTCCTCGGCGCTGCCGTAGGAGCGGGCGGCGTCGACCCAGCGGATCCCGCGCTCGTAGGCGGCGTCGAGGACGCGACCGGTGTGCTCGCGCATCGCCTCGGCCGTGCGGTGCGCGGGCAACGCGTCGGTGCGGCCGACGTTGATGTAGGCGGGGCGGCCGAGCGCGGCCAACCCGAGCCCGAACCGGTCCGGACGAGACGTGGAGATCATGCCTGAAAACCTAATCGCTGCCCGCGACGTCCGACACTCGACCTCGCGGGCACCCCGGACACGATTCGTGGCGGGCACCGGAGCCCGGCACCCGCCACGGATCGCGCACGTCGTTACAAGTACTGGCCGGTGTTGGTGGCCGTGTCGATCGCCCGGCCGGATTCCTGGTTCTTGCCGCTGACCAGGGTCCGGATGTAGACGATCCGTTCGCCCTTCTTGCCCGAGATCCGCGCCCAGTCGTCGGGGTTGGTCGTGTTGGGCAGGTCTTCGTTCTCGGCGAACTCGTCGATGATGGCGTCCTGCAGGTGCTGCACCCGCAGGCCCGGCTGGCCGGTGTCGAGCACCGACTTGATCGCCGCCTTCTTCGAGCGGTCCACGATGTTCTGGATCATCGCGCCGGAGTTGAAGTCCTTGAAGTACAGGACTTCCTTGTCCCCGTTGGCGTAGGTGACCTCCAGGAACCGGTTCTCGTCGGTCTCGGCGTACATCCGCTCCACGGTGGTCTGGATCATCGCGTCGATGCAGGCCGCCTGGTCGCCGCCGAACTCGAGGAGGTCCTCCTCGTGGATGGGCAGCTGGTCGGTGAGGTACTTGGAGAAGATGTCCTTGGCCGACTCGGCGTCCGGCCGCTCGATCTTGATCTTCACGTCGAGCCTGCCTGGTCGCAGGATCGCCGGGTCGATCATGTCCTCGCGGTTGGAGGCACCGATGACGATGACGTTCTCCAGGCCCTCGACACCGTCGATCTCCGAGAGCAGCTGCGGCACGATCGTGGTCTCCACGTCCGAGGACACGCCGCTGCCGCGGGTCCGGAAGATCGAGTCCATCTCGTCGAAGAACACGATCACCGGGGTGCCTTCGGAGGCCTTCTCCCTGGCGCGCTGGAAGATGAGCCGGATGTGCCGCTCGGTCTCGCCCACGAACTTGTTCAGCAGCTCGGGGCCCTTGATGTTGAGGAAGTAGGACTTCGCCTGCCCGTCGTCGTCACCGCGCGCCGCGGCGACCTTCTTGGCCAGCGAGTTCGCCACCGCCTTCGCGATGAGCGTCTTGCCGCAGCCGGGCGGCCCGTAGAGCAGCACGCCCTTCGGCGGTTGCAGCTGGTACTGCACGTAGAGGTCCGAGTGCAGGAACGGGAGTTCCACGGCGTCGCGGATCTGCTCGATCTGCCCGCTGAGGCCACCGATGTCGAGGTACCCGACGTCCGGAACCTCTTCGAGCACGAGGTCCTCGACCTCGGCCTTGGGCACCGTGTCGTAGGCGTAGCCCGCCTTGCTGTCGACCAGCACGGAGTCACCGGACTTCAGCCCGGCTTCCACCAGCGGATCGGTCAGCCACACGACGCGTTCCTCATCGGTGTGGCCGAGCACCAGGGCGCGGTTGGCGCCCGCGCCGTCGGTGAGGCTCGGGGGCAGGATCTCCCGGAAGGTGCACACCTCGCCGATCTGCTCGAAGGCGCCCGCTTCCACGACGGTCAGCGCCTCGTTGAGCCGGACGGACTGGCCCAGCTTGAGCTCTTCGATCTCGACGTTGGGCGATACGGCGACCCGCATCTTGCGGCCGGAGGTGAACACGTCGACCGTGCCGTCCTCGTAGCGGCACAGGAAGGTTCCATATCCGCTCGGGGGTTGGGCGAGGCGGTCGACCTCCTCGCGCAGGGCCGTCAGCTGGCCGCGCGCTTCCTTCAGGGTCTCGGTGAGTTTGGCGTTCCGTTCGGTGAGCTGGCTCACGCGCTCGGATGCCTCGGCCAGCCGCTTTTCCAGCAACCGGGCCTGTTGGGGGGACTCGTTGAGCTTTCGGCGCAGCAACGCCACTTCGTCTTGGAGCAGACGAATCTGGCCGTTGAGCTCGGCTTGCCCGCCGGGCTGCTGCTCGCCGCCCTCCTCAGGCCGGCTGCCGGGACGGTCGTGCTGCATATCGGCACCCTCCTCCCGTGCTCGTACCACCACGGTACCGGCGATCACCGACGATGGCGGCGTCGTGATTGCGCACCGGATCCGCTAGCGTGCCACAAAATTCGGCGAATACCCATGATTCGAACGTCCTCGATGGCCCGCCCCGGGCGTGGTGGGAGTGGACGGTGAACACGGTGTGTTCACGATCATGGTCCATTCGGTGTTCCCCGCCCGTCGCGGTCGTCGCCGAACCCGGCGGTACGACCACGCGTTTCCCGGAGCGCCACCGCGTTCGGTACCGGATGTCGGCATCCGGGTGTCGGTGAGCTGACAACCGGGTGTCATTGCGGTGCCGCACCCCTGGGCGTGTCCGACTTCTCCCATCATTTGGAACAACGAGGGTTCTCCGCGGTCGAAACCCGCGTCGACGAGATCCTCATGTCGGACATCTCACCCGAGCGGAGCAGGTCGGCACAGGGCGACCGGAAAGGTCTACTCCTGACATGCGCCAGATAACGCTCTGGTGTACTTACGCCGCCGCACCATGGCGACCGCACCTCGTGCGGCCAGAGCACAGAACTTGGGGGAGGAACATCCCATGACCTATCCGCCGCAGCAGCCCGGACCGGGCGGGTGGGACCGGCAGCCCGCCGGGAACCCGGCGGACGGCGCTCCGAACCCCGGCGACCAACCGCCGCAGCAGCAACCGGCGTTCTACGGCAACCAGCACGCGGGATGGCCGCAAGGCCCCATCACCGGAGTCCCGGCTCAGCCCGGCCAGCAGCCCTTCTCCACCGCACCGGGCCAGGCACCGTTCGGCCAGTTCGGGCAGCAGGTCCCGCCGGCGCCGAACTGGGGCGGCGACTTCGGCGCCGGATCGTGGATCCAGGAACCCGACGAGTTCGAGGACGAGCCGCGGGGACGGTCTCCGCTGGTCTGGATCCTCAGCGGGGTCGGCGTGCTGGTCCTGGCCGGAGCCGTGGTCGGCGGTCTCTTCCTGTTCGGCGGCGGCGACCCGGGCGAACCCCGGCCGGTCGCCCAGGACCTCGTCGACAAGGTCAACGCCGGGGACTTCGGCTCGCTCGGCCCGCAGCTGTGCGCGGCCAACCGCGGTGAACTCGACTCGCAGTTCCAGCAGCTGGCCAGCGGCGAGTTCCAGGTGCGGCTCGGGCAGGTCACCGCCCAGGGCGAGCAGGCCCGCGCGAAGCTCGACGGCACCTACACCCTCGGCGGCGCCACCATGCCCGTCGACCAGACCATCCTGCTCACCGTCGAGGACGACGAGTGGAAGATCTGCAAGCTCGACCAGTGAGCGAGCCGCGCTGAGGCCGGTGGCACCGCGGGGATCGCGGTGCCACCGCGCCGATCAGCCCTTGCTCGGCCTGCGCTGCGGGCGCGGCGGCGTCACGCCATCGGCGAGCCGCCGGGTGACCAGCAGGAACGCCGTGTGCGCGACCATCCGGTGCTCCGGGCGGACCGCCAGGCCCACCACGTGCCACGGGCGGATCAACGTCTCCCACGCCTGCGGTTCGGTCCAGCACTGCTGCTCCCGCAGCGCCTCGGTGACCTTGGAGAGCTGGGTCGTGGTCGCCACGTAGACGACCAGGACGCCACCGGGGATCAGGTTCGCGAACACGGTGTCGAGCACGTCCCACGGCGAGAGCATGTCCAGCACGACGCGGTCGACCTGGCCCTCGTCGTAGTCCGCGAGGTCGTTGACCCGCAGCGTCCAGTTCTCCGGGACCTCGCCGAAGAACTTGCGCACGTTGCGCTCGGCGTGCTCGGCGTGGTCGGCGCGGACCTCGTAGGACACGACGCTGCCCTGGTCGCCCACCGCGCGCAGCAGCGAGCAGGTCAGCGCACCGGAGCCAGCGCCGGCCTCCAGCACCCGCGCGCCGGGGCGGATGTCGCCCCACATGAGGATCTGCGCGGCGTCCTTCGGATAGATCACCTGCGCGCCGCGCGGCATGGACAGCACGTAGTCCGACAGCAGCGGTCGCACCGCCAGGAACGAGGTGCCGCCCGCCGAGGTCACCACCGAACCCTCGGGACGGCCGATGAGCTCGTCGTGCGCCAGCGCGCCCCGGTGGGTGTGGTACTCGCCGCCGGTCTCCAGGACGACCGTGTAGTGCCGCCCCTTCGGATCGGTCAGCTGAACCCGGTCGCCGGGCTGGAACTCACCGCTGACGGTGCTCACGTGCTTCAGGCCTCCATGTGCGCGTTCGGAAGGGGGACCGCCGACGCGCCCACGCCGAACGTCACAGGAGTGCGTGGCAGGACCGCGGCTCGGCGGGTACGGCGGACCATCGTCGCAGAAGGCCCGGCGGCCCCTCGCCCGTGCTCACCGTTCGCGGTCGCGGGATCTGAGCGCGCTGCGCAGGTCCTCCCGGCGCAGCACCCCGCAGGGCCTGCCGTCGGTGTCGATGACGAGGAACTGCCAGGCCAGTACGGTACGCACCCGTTCCAGCACGGCCTCGCCCGGCTCGCCCTCGAGCAGGATGGTGTCCGGACCGACCGGTTCGGCCGCGTGTTCGGCGGGGTCCTGGGGCGAGCTGGTGGCGAGGCGTTCGGCGGCTGACTGGTCGAGCAGGCCCACGGCGATGCCGTCGGCGCGGACCAGCACCACTCCCCTCCCCGCGGCGGCGACCAGGGCGTCCCCGACGGGGCTCTCGGCGGGCAGTTGCAGCACGGGGCGCATGATCTCGGCGAGCGAGACCCGCACGGGACGGCTCCGGCGCTGCTCGGCGGTGTGCTCGGCGCTGGCGCCCGCGATGACGAACCACACCATGAACACGCAGGCCAGCAGCCGCAGCCACTGGTCGTCGACGTCGTGCAGCAGCCCGAGCAGCGCCCACACGAGCAGCCCGGCGGCGACGAGGCCCGCTCCGACGACGCCGGCGGTGGTGCCCGCGTGCCTGCGCCCGGTGGCGGCCCACAGCAGCGACCGCAGCATCCGGCCCCCGTCCAGCGGCAGCCCCGGCAGCAGGTTGAACGCGGCCACCGCGAGGTTCGCCACGCAGGTCTGCGCGATGAGCAGCCAGAGCGCGCCGCCCGGTTCGAGCGCGAACCAGCCGGCCCCGGTGACCGCGGCCAGCAGCACCGAGACCGCGGGCCCGGCGGCGGCGATCATCCCTTCGTGCGCGGGAGTCGCGGGCGTGCGGCTGATCTCGGAGATGCCGCCCAGCAGGAACAACCGCACCCGGCGCACCGGCAGCCCCAGCCGCAGCGCCACGACGCAGTGCCCGAGCTCGTGCAGCAGCACCGAGGCGGCCAGCAGCACCGTGCACAGCGCGGCGATGAACGCGCCGGTCCAGATGCTGACGTCGGGCAGGATACGGGTGACCAACGGGGTGTAGAGCAGCACGATGAACGCGGCCCCGACCCACCACGACGGGGACAGCAGCACGGGCACGCCGGCCACCCGGCACAGCAGCAGGCCGTTGTCCGGTGGAGCAGGTCGGCCGCGAGCTGTGTTGGCGGGCATGGCCCACAGGGTAGAGCGGGCCGCGTGAACCACCGGTGATACGCCACGCGTGCGGATCTTGTCGGCGGCCTGTTCTAGGGTGCGGGGCATGGTGGAACCGGCCCGGACCAGCGACAGATCGAGTTCCGAGCTCGCCGTGGCCGACGGCGCGAGCGGCTCGGACGGAGCGAGCCTGCCCGCCGGGGGCAGGCGCCGACCGGCGTTGTCACCGTCGCGCGCGGGTGATTTCAAGCAGTGCCCGCTGCTGTACCGCTTCCGCGCTGTGGACCGGCTCCCGGAGACGCCGACGCGCGCGCAGGTGCGCGGGACCGTGGTGCATTCGGTTCTGGAGCGGATGTTCGCGCTGCCGACGGCGGAGCGCGACGCCGAGCACGCCCGCGACCTGTTGGAACCGGCGTGGCAGGAGTTGCTGGCCGAGCAGCCCGAGCTGAGCGCGTTGTTCGACGGGCCGGAGGACCCGGAGCTGGGCACCTGGCTGAAGTCGGCGCGGCGGTTGCTGGATTCGTACTTCGAGCTGGAGGACCCGCGCCGCTTGGAGCCGGAGGCGTGCGAGCTGCGGGTGGAGACCGAGCTGGAGTCGGGGCTGCTGCTGCGCGGCTTCATCGACCGGGTGGACGTGGCGCCGACCGGTGAGATCCGGTTGGTCGACTACAAGACGGGCGCGGCGCCGCGGGCGATCGGCGAGGCCAAGGCGCTGTTCCAGATGAAGTTCTACGCCCTGGTGCTGTGGCGCACCCGCGGCGAGATCCCCCGCCAGCTGCTGCTGATGTACTTGTCGGACAAGCAGTCGTTGGCGTACGCACCGGACGAGGCGGAGCTGCTGCGCTTCGAGCGGACGCTGGAGGCGATCTGGCAGGCGATCCTGCGCGCCGGGAAGACCGGTGATTTCCGCCCGAACCCGAGCAAGTTGTGCGACTACTGCGATCACAAGGCGCACTGCCCGGAGTTCGGCGGCACTCCTCCGCCGTATCCCGGCTGGCCGGAACCCGATCCCGGGCCGGAGTCGGTGCTGGACCGCACGGACTGAGCCGTCCCGCCGCGTTCGCTCGTGGTGAACGCGGTCGGCGGTGCGCACGTTTCGACGGTGCCTCGGCACCGAGCAGAGGAGGAGACCGTGGACGAGCAGGCCGCGTTCTACGAGGACTTGGGCGACGGCCGGTTTCGCGCCACCGCGCACACCGCGGGCCCGTGGTCGGAGAAGGCTCAGCACCTCGGTCCGGTCTCCGCGCTGCTGGTGCGCGAAGTGGAGCTTTGCGAACCCGTCGAGGGCACCGCGATCCGGCGGGTGAGCGTCGACGTGCTGGGCCCGGTCCCGGTGGACGAGCTCACCGTGCGCGCCGAGGTGCTGCGGCCGGGCCGCTCGGTGCAGCTGATCTCGGCGGAGCTCGCGGCGGGTGGGCGGGTGTGCGCCACGGCTCGCGCGTGGCGCATGGTCCGCGGGGACAGCTCCCCGGTCGCGGGTGGGCAGCGGGAGCCGTTGGGCGATCCGGAGTCGTGGCCGGCGGTGCCCGGCATCGAGGACTGGGACCGCGGCTATTCCGCGGCCATGGAGTGGCGCGCGGGCCCGAGCACGACCGGTCACGCCCAGATGTGGGCGCGGCAGCGGATCCCGCTGCTGGCGTCGGAGCGGCCGAGCCCGCTGCAACGGCTGTTCGCGGTCGTCGACTCCTCCAGCGGCCTGTCCCGCCGGGCGAGCATGTCGGAGTGGTCGTTCGCGAACACGGACCTCACGGTCCACCTGCACCGCGAACCGACCGGCGAATGGATCGGCGTAGACGCCGAGACGACCCTCGGCCCCGACGGCGCAGGCACAGCAGCGAGCACCGTCTACGACGAACAGGGCTCAACAGCCCGCTCAGCCCAAGCCCTCCTAGTCACCCCGCTCTAACCAGACCAACACCCACCAAAGGCCTGCCACAGACGGCAAAGCCGTCCTTCGGGCAGCGAAGCAAGCAAGCCTGCCCTGCGGCCGAAAGGCCGTGCCTAGCGGCGAAGCCGTGCCTTGGGCTGCGAAGCCAACCTGCCTTGCGGCGAAGCCGTGCCTGTATGTGCGAAGCACATAGCCCACGTCAAGAAGCCGACCACCTGCGGGTTCTCAGTCGGTCTCTCGCGAGGACAGCTTTTTCCCTCGTGGCGGAGCCACTCGGGAAAAAGATACCGCACCCAGAGGGGGACGGAGGTTCCGCCCACCGACA
>NZ_JBSFWJ010000045.1:0-54926 GCF_053592695.1 Saccharopolyspora sp. NPDC002578
GCGGAACCTCAGCGTTCTTCTCGCTGCGGGATCTTTTTCCCAAGTGGCTCCGCCACGAGGGAAAAAGCTGTCCTCGCGAGAAGAACGCTGAGAACGCGCCGGTGAGGGCTTTTGGACGTGGGCTATGTGCTTCGCACATACAGGCACGGCTTCGCCGCAAGGCAGGCTGGCTTCGCAGCCCAACTGCACGGCTACGCCGCAAAGCACGGCCTACGGCCGCCAAGCAGGCGTGCTTCGCTGCCCGAGGCACGGCTTCACCGCTTACTGCACGGCTTCGCCGCTGGTAGGACGTGATTCGCCAGCGGGTTGTTTGCTCTGGGGGTTCTAGGCCGCTGTGGGGGTGGGCGATGCTTCGGTGGGGGTGGACGGCTCGGGGAGCTTGCCGCGGTAGCGGGATTCGCCCCACAGGAGGGCCGTCACGGTGATCACCAACGTGGAGCCGAGCACGTGCAGCACGACCATCGCTTCGGGCACGCCGAGCAGGTACTGCGCCGAACCCAGCGCGCCCTGCGCCAGCACCAGGACGCACGCCGCGGTGTACGCGCGCAGCAGCGCCTTGGTGGGCCGCGCGCTGCGCAGCCACACGCCGAACACCGCCAGCAGGCACACGTACGCCATCACCAGCAGGCCGTGCGCCTGCACCAAGGTCGGCACCGCCACGACGAGGCGGGGCGTGTCGGCGTCGCCCGCGTGCGGGCCCGCCGCCGTGACCAGCGTGCCCGCGATCAGCATCGCGGCCGTCACCGCGGTCAGCGCCACCAGCAGCCGCCGCATGTTGCCGGGGACCACCGGCGTGGGCTCCTCGTCGCCTTCGCCCGCGGCCTTGAACAGGCAGGCCGCCAGCCAGATCAGCACCGCCGAGGCCATGAAGTGGATCGACACGCTCCACCAGCTCAGGTCCACTAGCACGGTGATGCCGCCGATGATCGCCTGCACGACCACGCCGACCGGCATGATCAGCGCCAGCCGCACCAGGCGCGGACGGCGCGGACGCACCTGCCACGCGGCGATCAGGCAGGCCAGCGCGACGAAGCCGACCAGCCCGGTCAGCGTGCGGTTGCCGAACTCGATCACCTGGTGCAGCTGTGCGACCTCGGGGTGCTCGATGGGCACCATGCTGCCGGGGAAGCACTGCGGCCAGGTGGGGCAGCCGAGTCCCGAGCCGGTCACCCGGACGACGGAGCCGGTCACCGAGATCAGGGCCTGGGTGATGAGAACGGCGAGCGCGAGCCAGCGCACCAAGCGGTGGCTGGACGCCGGAATCCGGGACGACAACGAGGACATCGGCACGTCTCGATGGTAGGTGCCGCCCCGGATCGACCGGCCGCCAGGTCGGGTGCGGCGGTTACTGGCGCTCGCCGTGGGCGAAGGCCTGACCCGGGAAGGCGCCAGCCTTCGCGACCTTCCTGCTCAGCTGCTTGCCGTGCGCGGCGAGGCGCTGCGCGTTCTCGGCGCCCAGGTGCGCCCACGGGGCGGCGGCCAGGACGTCGGTCCGCTGCTCGATGCGTTCCCGCAGCGCGGCGCCCTCGTCGGTGATCGCGCCGTCGGCGTCGAGCAGGCCGCGCTCGCGCAGCTCGTCCTGGGCCTGCGCCCATTCCTCGTCGGACCAGCCGCGGCTGAGCTGGGCGAACTTGCGCGACAACCCCTCCCCGCTGGTGATCTGCAGGACGAGCGCGTGCAGGCCGGACAGTTCTGCCTGCTGCAGCGCCATCAGGTGGCCGTCACCGCGGTGCTCGCGCAGCAGCGAGATCGCGTGCCAGAGCACCAGGTGCGGCTCGCTCGGCCACTCCAGGTCGGCGTGCCCGGCGTAGAGCGGGCGGGCCTCGGGGCGGCAGGCCTCGGTGGCGCGGCGGGCCAGCGCGGCGGCCTCGGCGAGCTCGTCGGAGGCGATGACGTCCTCGCCGAGCAGCTTGCGCAGCGTGGTGTCGGCGGCGCGGAAGCGGGTTTCGACGACCGTGGCCGGGGACGCGATGGACCACGCGTGCGGGATCACCTCGGCGATGATCCGCGGGTTGAAGTTGTAGAAGGTGGCGGCCACGACTCCGGCGCCGACGGCGCCCATCGGGGCGGCGCGACCGGCGAAGTAGCGCATCGTGCGCGTGTCGAGTCCCAGTGCGGTGAACGCCTCGTCCGCGTCGGGGCTGAAGTAGATCAGCGCGTGCAGCGCTTCGAGGGCTTTGTGGCAGGGGCGGGCCAGTTCGGCGCCGGGCGTCACGTCGGTGTGCGGCTCAGTCATGCCGCCACCCTACTTCCGGTAACAGGCGGGCTCGATATCTCGCGCTCCTGCCGGGCCGGTCGGGGCTCGACATCTCGTGTCGCCCTCCACCCGGCGAAGTCGCGGTCCGCCGCCGGGGCCGTCCCACTGGCCGCTGCTCAGCGACGTCGCCGCTCGTGGACGTCCTCGACGCCGCGTCCGGATCAGGTGAGGCGGGTCGTGCGCACGGCGAGCGCACCGGCCGCGCCCGCCCAGACCAGCAGCACCAGCACCGGCTGCCACCCGGGCAGCGCGGCGTGCTCCAAGGTCGTCTCCAGCGCGGTGGCCAGCGCCCCCGAAGGCAGCAGCCCGGCGGTCACGCCGACCGGCCCGGGCAGATCACCGGCGGGGAGCGCGAGCCCGCCCGCCAGCAGCAGCACGAACCAGATCGCGTTCGCCACCGCCAGCACGATCTCCGCCCGGAACGCGCCGCCGACCAGCACACCGGCCGCGCCGAACGCGAAGGTGCCCAGCACCAGCACCGGCAGCGCCGCCAGCACCCCGAGCGGACTCGGCGTCCAGCCCAGCAGCACCGCCGTGATCCCCAGCAGCACGGCCTGCAACGCCACCACCAGCAGCGTCGCCAGCACCCTGCCGCTGATCAGCGTCCACCGCGGCAGCGCCGTCGCCGACAGCCGCTTGAGCACGCCGTAGCGCCGGTCGAAGCCGAGCGCGATCGCCTGGCCGGTGAACGCCGTGGACATCACCGCGAGCGCGAGGATCCGCGGCGCGACCGAGTCGACCCGCGGCTCCGGCACCGTGCCGATGTGCAGCGTGCTCAGCCCGATCAGCAGCGCCAGCGGGATGATCAGCGTGAGCAGCGCCTGCTCGCCGTGGCGGATGATCAGCAGCGCCTCGATCCGGGTGTGCGCGGCCAGCATCCGCAGCGCGCGGCCGCGTCCGGGAGCGGGCGCGAACGTGCCCGCCGGGAACCGCCCGGCGCCCGAGCTCGGCCGGTCCTGGCGTGCGAGGTCCGCGCCGGCCTCGCCTGTCTCCGCGCCACGGTTCACGAGCGCAACTCCCGTCCGGTCAGGTCCAGGAACACGTCCTCCAGGCTGCGCCTGCTCACCCGGAGTTCGTTGGCCAGCACGCCGTGCCGCGCGCACCACGCGGTGACGGCGGAGACGACCTGCGGGTCGATGGTGCCGCGCACCACGTACTGCCCGCGGCGCTGCTCGGTGGCCTCGTAGCCCTCCGGGAGCACGGCCAGCAGCAGGTCGAGGTCGAGCGCTGGTTCGGAGTGGAACTTCAGCTCCTGCTTGCCCTGCGGGTCGGCGGTGAGCTCGGCGGTGGTGCCGTCGGCGACGGCGCGGCCGTGGTCGACGACGACGACCCGGTCGGCGAGCGCCTCCGCCTCGTCCATCAGGTGCGTGGTCAGCAGCACGCCGACGCCGTCGCGGCGCAGCGCGGCGACCAGGTCCCACACCAGGTGCCGGGCCTGCGGATCGAGCCCGGCGGTGGGCTCGTCGAGGAACACCAGTTCCGGGCGGCCGACCAGCGCGCACGCCAGCGACAACCGCTGCTGCTGCCCACCGGAGAGCCGCTTGTACGGGGTGCGCCCGGCGGAACCGAGCCCGAGCGTGTCCAGCAGCCAGCGCGGGTCGATCGGATCGGCGGAGCACGCCGCGACGAGGTCCAGCATCTCGGCCGCGCGCACTCCCGGGTACGCGCCGCCGCCCTGGGGCATGACGCCGATGCGGGGGCGCAGCCGCTCACCTTGGGTGGCGGGGTCGAGTCCGAGCACCCGCACGGATCCGCCGTCGGGCCGTTGGAAGCCCTCGCAGATCTCGACGGTGGTCGTCTTGCCCGCCCCGTTGGGGCCGAGCAGGGCGAGCACGCTGCCGCGGGACATGCGCAGGTCCAGCCCGGCGACGGCCACGGTGTCGCCGAAGCGCTTGGTCAGCCCGCGCACGTCGAGTGCGGTGCCGTCCGTGGCCGAGGCGTCGACCGGGGGTGTGCTCGCGGCTTCGTTCACGACGTCCAAGCCTATGACGTGACGGGCCGCCGGCCCTTGCGGGTGGGCAGCAGCGGTGGAACCTTGCCGCGCATGAGCCACAGCAGGACGCCGAAGGCGATCAGCGAGGCGATCACGGCGAACGGGATCTGGTAGGCGCGCAGCAGGAAGGCGGCACCCGTCGGCGGCACGACCAGCGCGACGATCGAGCAGATCGCCGCCGCGCCCAGCCGGAACCGGTGGTCGTTGGTGGACAGCGACAGCGGCACCACCATCCACAGCAGGTACCAGGGGTGCAGCACCGGCCCGAACACGGCGAGCGTGCCGAGGGTGATGCCGAGCGCGGCCAGCGGTTCGATGCGCCCCTTGAACGACAGCCACAGCAGCCGCAGGCAGACCCCGCCGGTGATGGCGTAGCCGAAGATCTTGGTGATGACCAGCATCGAGTTGGTGTGGTTGCCGAGCCCGAGCAGCATCCCGAGGCCGCCGCCGGTCATGCCGAACGCGGTCATCGGCGCCAGCCAGGTCTTGATCCGGTTCGGCACGTCGTAGGTCTCGATCCAACCGAGCCCCCAGCCGCTGGCCACCGTGATGATCGTCATCGTGACGAGCAGCACCACGCCGAGCAGCGCGGCCACGCCGACCAGGTCGCGCATCCGGCCGCCGCGCCTGCGGGCGACGTAGATGCCGAAGAAGCCGAGCGCGACGAAGCCGGGAGGTTTGATCGCGCCGCCGATGCTCAGCAGCACGCCGGCGGCGATCACGCCGAGCGGGGTGCGCCAGCGCAGTCCGAGCTCGATGGCGGCGAGCATGATGCCGACCAGCAGCGCCTCGTTGTGCGCACCGCTGACCACGTGGAACAGCGTGATCGGGTTGGCGGCGGAGAGCCACAGCGCCGCCACCGGGTGCACGCCGCAGCGCGCGGCGAGCCGCGGGATGGCCCAGATCGCCAGCACCAGTCCGATGATCATCACGACTCGCCACAGCAGCACGCCGAACACCACGTCGTCGCCGATGACGCGGGCGATGTGCTGGCCGAACATGAGGAACAGCGGGCCGTACGGGGAGGGCGTGTCGCGCCAGATGTTCGGCACGTTCGCGACCAGCGGGTTGTCCACCCCGAGTGCGGTGCCGGGCCCCAGCGAGTACGGGTTGATGCCGAGCGCGGCCACCGCGTTCTGCGCCAGGTACGTGTACATGTCGGTGCTGAACAGCGGCGGGGCGATGGCCAGCGGCAGGCCCCACATCACGACGGTGCGGTCCATCTGGGTGCGGCTGACCATGCGGTCCCGACCGGGCCAGGAGAGCTTGCCCAGCCACAGCCACGCGGTGACGACCATGAGCATGCCGAGCCAGGCGCAGGCCATCGCGACGGTGGGGATGCGCGCGGGCAGTCCGAGCAGCCGCACCCCGATCAGCGGGTTGTCGACGGGGGCGGCGCCGGCGCCGATCGCGCCGAAGGCCAGCACGAGCGAGCCGGTGGTGCCGAAGCGGCGGACGAGGTCGAGCTGGCGGCGTTCCGGCGGGTCCAGCGGCGCGGGTTGCCGGTCGGTCGGCGCGGCGCCCGCGTACGCGGTGTCGGTGCTCGGTCCCGCGGCCTCCGCGGTCCGGACCGCGGCGCCTTCGGCCGCCGTCGTGGCCTCGCCCCGTTCACCGTCGTCGCCGGGTCCGGCGTCCTCGGGCCGCGCACCGGATCGCGCGGGAACGTCCCGTCCGGCTCCGTGCCGCTTGTTCGTCTCGCCTGCACCCACGACGCCGAAGCTTAGGCCAGACGGTGATCGCCCCGCGTCGCCGTCGCACAACCGCCGTCCGGGGTGAGCCGAGTCACGTTGTCGGACCTGCGCTCTGGCGTGCTCGACCTAAATAGGTAACATCAGTGTTGTGAAAAACGCCGGAACCTCCTCACCGGCCGCGGCCGCCGACCCGGGTGCCGCGGCACCGGGTGCGGGCGTCCCGTCCGGGGACGGGCGCACCCGGCATTCGGTCGCCCGCCTCCTGCTGGAGCGCGGGCCGATCACCGCCGCGGCGGTGGCCGAGGAACTCGGGCTCAGCTCCGTCGCGGTGCGCAGGCACCTCGACGCGCTGGTCACCGAGGGCGAGGCCTACACCAGGGAGTCCTCGGCGCGGCAGCGCAGGGGACGGGGCAGGCCCGCGAAGCTGTTCCTGCTGACCGAGGTCGGCAGGGCCAGGTTCGGGCACGCCTACGACGACCTGGCCGTGGCGGCGCTGCGGTTCATCGCCGAAACCGACGGTGAGCAGGCGGTGCGGGAGTTCGCGCGCAAGCGGATCTCCGCGCTGGTCGCTCACCACCGGGAGGCGCTGGCCGCCGCGCGGACCACGGCCGAACGGGCCGAGGTCCTCGCCGGTGCGCTGACTCGCGAGGGCTACGCTGCCTCGACGCGCAGCGTGGCCTCCGGTGAGCAGCTCTGCCAGCACCACTGCCCGGTGGCGCACGTCGCTGCGGACTTCCCGCAGCTGTGCGAAGCCGAGACCGAGGCGTTCGCCGAGGTCCTCGGCATCCACGTGCAGCGGTTGGCCACCATCGCCAACGGCGATGCGGCCTGCACCACGCACGTACCGCTCACGCGGTCCGCGCGACATGCCGCGAACGGCCCGGAGACCGAGCAGGTCCTTCCGGCGTCGGCTCCGGCCGCAACCGATCCGGCTGCCCCCGCCCGGTCCCAGACCGGTGGGCAGCAGACCGCCCCGATTCCTGACGGAGGGGAGTCCGTATGACTGCCGCTGCCGAGCAGCGCACACCCACCACGGTGCCGAACAACTCTGGCCAGCTCAGCCAAGAGGAGACCCTGGCGACCCTGGGCAACTACGAATACGGCTGGGCCGACAAGGACGTCGCGGGCGAAGGCGCGCGTCGTGGGCTCAACGAGGACGTGGTCCGGGAGATCTCGGGCAAGAAGAACGAGCCGGAGTGGATGCTCGAAGCGCGGCTGAAGGCGCTGCGGCTGTTCGAGCGCAAGCCGATGCCGAACTGGGGCGCCGACCTCTCGGGCATCGACTTCGACAACATCAAGTACTTCGTGCGCTCGACCGAGGAGCAGGCCCAGAGCTGGGAGGACCTGCCCGAGGACATCAAGAACACCTACGACCGGCTGGGCATCCCGGAAGCGGAGAAGCAGCGGCTCGTCGCCGGTGTCGCCGCCCAGTACGAGTCCGAGGTGGTCTACCACAAGATCCGCGAGGACCTTGAGGAGAAGGGTGTCCAGTTCCTGGACACCGACACCGCGCTGCGCGAGCACCCGGAGACCTTCAAGGAGTACTTCGGCTCGGTCATCCCGGCCGGGGACAACAAGTTCTCCGCGCTGAACACCGCGGTGTGGTCCGGCGGCTCGTTCATCTACGTGCCGAAGGGCGTGCACGTCGACATCCCGCTGCAGGCCTACTTCCGGATCAACACCGAGAACATGGGCCAGTTCGAGCGGACGCTGATCGTCGTGGACGAGGACGCCTACGTCCACTACGTCGAGGGCTGCACCGCCCCGATCTACTCCAGCGACTCGCTGCACTCGGCGGTCGTGGAGATCGTGGTCAAGAAGGGCGCTCGCTGCCGCTACACGACCATCCAGAACTGGTCGAACAACGTCTACAACCTGGTCACCAAGCGGGCCAAGGCCGAAGAGGGCGCGACCATGGAGTGGGTCGACGGCAACCTCGGCTCCAAGGTCACCATGAAGTACCCGTCGGTGTTCCTGATGGGCGAGCACGCCAAGGGCGAGGTGCTCTCGGTGGCGTTCGCCGGTGAGGGCCAGCACCAGGACGCGGGCGCGAAGATGGAGCACATGGCTCCGCACACCTCCTCGACGATCGTCTCCAAGTCGATCGCCCGCGGTGGTGGCCGCACCTCCTACCGGGGTCTGGTGAAGGTCGCCAAGCGCGCCAACCACTCGGCCTCCACGGTCAAGTGCGACGCGCTGCTGGTGGACACCATCAGCCGCTCGGACACCTACCCCTACGTCGACGTGCGCGTCGACGACGTGTCCATGGGCCACGAGGCCACCGTCTCCAAGGTCAGCGACGACCAGCTGTTCTACCTGATGCAGCGCGGTCTGACCGAGGACGAGGCCATGGCGATGATCGTGCGCGGCTTCGTGGAGCCCATCGCGCGCGAGCTGCCCATGGAGTACGCGCTGGAACTGAACCGCCTGATCGAGCTGCAGATGGAAGGGGCCGTCGGCTGACATGACGAGCACCACTGACACCGCCGACGCCCAGCACGGCCTGAGCGAGCACTCCCACGGGGGCGCGGTCGTGCCGCAGTCGTCCCGCGGGCAGCGCTTCACCTCCTACGACGTCGACGCCTTCGAGGTGCCCGGCGGTCGCGAGGAGGACTGGCGCTTCACGCCGACGAAGCGGCTCAAGGGCTTGCACGACGGCACCGCCAAGGCCACGGCCTCGCTGAACGTCGAGGTCGAGGCCGGTTCCGACGTCACCGTCGAGACCGTCGGCCGCGACGACGAGCGCCTCGGCAAGGGCGGCGTGCCCGCCGACCGGGTCGCGGCGCAGGCCTGGAGCTCCTTCGAGCAGGCCACCGTCATCACCATCCCGAAGGACGTGCAGCCGGCCGAGCCGATCAGCGTCGTCGTGCACGGCCCCGGTGCGGGCGAGACGGCGTTCGGGCACATCCAGATCCGCGCCGAGCGGTTCGCCGAAGCGGTCGTCGTGCTCGACTACCGCGGCTCCGGCGTGCTGGGCGAGAACGTCGAGTTCGTCACCGACGACTCCGCCCGGCTGTCGGTCGTGTCCGTGCACGACTGGGCCGACGACGCCACCCAGGTCAGCTCCGAGCACGCCTACCTGGGCCGGGACGCGGTGTTCCGGCACTTGGCCGTGACCCTCGGGGGCGACCTGGTGCGGGTCAACACGACGATCACCTACGGCGACAAGGGCGGCGACGCCGAGCTGCTCGGGCTGTACTTCGCCGACGCCGGTCAGCACCTGGAACACCGGATGCTGGTCGACCACGCGCAGCCGAACTGCCGCAGCAACGTGCTCTACAAGGGCGCGCTGCAGGGCGACGGGGCGCACTCGGTGTGGATCGGCGACGTGCTGATCCGGGCCGCGGCCGAGGGCACCGAGACCTTCGAGCTCAACCGGAACCTGGTGCTCACCGAGGGCGCTCGCGCCGACTCGGTGCCGAACCTGGAGATCGAGACCGGTGAGATCGAAGGCGCCGGCCACGCCAGCGCCACCGGCCGGTTCGACGACGAGCAGCTGTTCTACCTGCAGGCTCGCGGTATCCCGAAGGAGCAGGCCCGCCGACTGGTGGTGCGCGGTTTCTTCGGCGAGATCCTGCAGAAGATCACCGTGCCGTCGGTCCGGGAGCGGCTGGAGGCCGCGATCGAGGCCGAACTGGCCGTCGTCGGCGCCTGACGCCGCCCCCCACTCGCCTTCTTTCCCCAAGTACCAGGAGAACACAGCACAATGGCCACCCTGGAGATCAAGGACCTGCACGGTTCCGTCCTCACCGAAGAGGGCGCCAAGCCGATCCTCAACGGTGTGAATCTCAAGATCGACTCCGGTGAGATCCACGCGATCATGGGCCCGAACGGCTCCGGCAAGTCCACCCTGGCCTACGCCATCGCCGGGCACCCCAAGTACCAGATCGACTCCGGTTCGGTCCTGCTCGACGGCGAGGACGTGCTGGAGATGAGCGTGGACGAGCGCGCCCGCGCGGGCCTGTTCCTCGCCATGCAGTACCCGGTGGAGGTGCCGGGCGTGTCGATGTCGAACTTCCTGCGCAGCGCCGCCGGTGCGGTCCGCGGCGAGGCCCCGCAGATCCGGCACTGGGTCAAGGAGGTCAAGAAGTCGATGACCGACCTCGACATCGACCCCTCCTTCGCCGAGCGCAGCGTCAACGAGGGTTTCTCCGGCGGCGAGAAGAAGCGCCACGAGATCCTGCAGCTCGACCTGCTCGACCCGAAGTTCGCGATCCTCGACGAGACAGACTCCGGTCTGGACGTCGACGCGCTGCGCGTCGTGTCCGAGGGCGTGAACCGCTACAAGGAGAAGGGTGACAAGGGCGTGCTGCTGATCACGCACTACACCCGCATCCTCAACCACATCACCCCGGACCACGTGCACGTGTTCTCCGGCGGCAAGGTCGTCGAGTCCGGCGGGCCGGAGCTGGCCGACGAGCTCGAGAAGAACGGGTACGTGCGGTTCACCAGCAAGAAGGAGGCCGTCGCCCAGTCATGACCGCTCAGCCTCTCACCAGTGCAGGTGCGGCCGCGGGGCCGCTGGACGTCGCGGCGATCCGCTCCGACTTCCGGATCCTGGGCCGCACGATCCGCGATGATCGGCGCCTGGTGTATCTGGACTCGGGGGCGACTTCGCAGCGTCCGCGCCAGGTGCTCGACGCGGAGCGGTCGTTCTTGGAGACCTCCAACGCGGCGGTGCACCGCGGTGCGCACCAGCTCGCGGAGGAGGCCACGGACGCGTACGAGGACGCCCGCGCCAAGATCGCCCGCTTCGTCGGAGCGAGCGTGGACGAAGTGGTGTTCACCAAGAACGCCACCGAGGGCGTCAACCTCGTCGCGTACGCGATGAGCAACGCCGCGACGTCCGGCCCGGAAGCGGAGCGCTTCCGCATCGGGCCGGGCGACGAGGTCGTGGTGACCGAGATGGAGCACCACGCGAACCTCGTGCCGTGGCAGGAGCTGTGCAGGCGCACCGGGGCGACGCTGCGCTGGTTCGGCGTCACCGAGGACGGTCGGCTCGACCTGTCCGACGTGTCCGGCGTGATCAGCGAGCGCGCCAAGGTCGTCGCCGTCGCGCACCAGTCCAACGTGCTCGGCACGGTCAACCCGCTCGACGAGATCGTGGCGCGGGCGCACCAGGTCGGCGCGCTGGTGGTGCTCGACGCGTGCCAGTCCGTGCCGCACGCGCCGGTGGACTTCGCCGAGCTCGACGTGGACTTCGCGGTGTTCTCGGGGCACAAGATGCTCGGCCCCTCCGGGGTCGGGGTGCTCTACGGGCGCAACGAGCTGCTGCGCGCGATGCCGCCGTTCATCACCGGCGGTTCGATGATCGAGATGGTGCACATCGACCACTCGACGTTCGCCGAGCCGCCGCAGCGGTTCGAGGCGGGCGTGCCGATGACCTCGCAGGTCGTCGGGCTCGGTGCGGCCGTGGACTACCTGTCGGTGGTCGGCATGGAACGCATCGCGGCGCATGAGAAGAAGCTCGCCGCCGCTGCTCTGGAGGAGCTGTCGGCGATCGACGGGGTCCGCATTATCGGCCCGGCGAACACCGACAGCCGTGGTGCCACGGTGTCGTTCGTGGTCGACGGCGTGCACCCGCACGACGCCGGCCAGGTGCTGGACAGCCTGGGCGTCGAGGTGCGCGTCGGCCACCACTGCGCGTGGCCGCTGCACCGGGCGTGCGGGGTGCCCGCGACGGTCCGCGCGAGTTTCTACCTCTACAACGATCTGGACGAGGTCCGGGCGCTCGGGGAAGCTGTGCGGGAGGCCCAGCGTTTCTTCGGTGTCGGGTGAACGGCTGAAGGACGTGTGATGCAGCTCGAACAGATGTACCAGGAGATCATCCTGGACCACTACCGCAACCCGCACGGGCACGGCCTGCGGGACCCGTTCGACGCGGAGTCCTCGCAGGTCAACCCGGTGTGCGGGGACGAGGTGACGTTGCGCGTCCGGTTGGCGGGCAGCGGCCTCGACGCGATCGTCGAGGACGTCTCCTACGAGGGGCAGGGCTGTTCGATCAGCCAGGCCTCGATCTCGGTGCTCACCGACCTCGTGGTCGGCAAGCCGGTGAAGGAGGCCATGCAGCGGCAGGCCGCCTTCAGCGAGCTCATGCAGGGCCGCGGCAAGGTCGAGCCCGACGAGGACGTCCTGGAGGACGGCATCGCGTTCGCCGGTGTGGCGAAGTACCCGGCGCGCGTGAAGTGCGCGCTGCTGGGGTGGATGGCTTTCAAGGACGCCGTTTCGCGCGTCGTCGACGAGGTGGGAGCGTCATGACAGAGCAGACCGACGTGCAGGACGAGGCCGCCGCGGGCGCGGCCACCGACGTGGCGCGCGGCGCCGAGAACCTGCCGGAGCCCCCGGCCCCGGCGGCGGAACTCGCCGCGCTGGAAGACGTGGAGGAGGCGCTGCGCGACGTCGTCGACCCCGAGCTCGGGATCAACGTCGTCGACCTCGGTCTCGTCTACGACGTCCGCGTCGAGCAGGACAACAGCGCCACGGTGGACATGACGCTGACCTCCGCGGCCTGCCCGCTGACCGACGTGATCGAGGAGCAGGCCCGCTCCGCGCTCACCGGCGGTCCCGGCGGCGGCCTGGTCAGCGACTTCCGCATCAACTGGGTGTGGATGCCGCCGTGGGGACCGGAGAAGATCACCGAGGAAGGCCGCGAACAACTGCGGGCCCTCGGCTTCACGGTCTGATCTTGATTTCGGCTCGCTGTGCTTAGCGGGTCGGGTAGCGGAACCTCAGCGGCCTTCTCGCTGCGGGATCCATTTCTCAAGTAGCCCTCTACTCAGCGAAATGGCTGTCCTCGCGAGAAGGCCGCTGAGAACCCGCCGCGGTGCCGGTTGCGTGCGGGGTCGCGGCTCAGCGGCTTCGCCGCTGACAGGACAAACGATGAAAATCTTTCTTGTCGACGTGTAGTCGCCGATCGCCCCTGGCTTGTGCCAAGGGCGATCAGTGTTTTCCGGTCGGGTTTCCGGGCTCCCTGCTCAGCGGCGTGGGGCTTGGGATCGGGCCTGGGGCAGGTCCGGGTCCGGGTCCTCGGTGGGGAAGTGCATCGCCGACGGGTCGGCGGAGCCTCCTGGTCCGGCGGGCGGCGGTGGGCCGGAGCCGGGTGCGAAGCCGGGTGGCGGCATCGTCGCCGGTCCGGGGAACGACGGCGGGGGCTGCTGGGACTGCGGTTTGCCGCGCAGCACGTCGACGTGCTCCGAACCGGGGCGGGACATCACCCAGCTCGATCCGGTCAGCGCCTTCGCGTCCTGCTTGAGCGGCGCCAGCATCCGCGACACCTCGTCGTAGGTGCTCACGGTGCTCTGCGTGCACACCAGCGTCGCCAGCGACAGCGTCACCCGCACCCCACCGGCCTCCCGCTCCGGATCGAGCAGCAGTTCCGACAGCGGCACCAGATCGTCCAGGTCGGCCACCAGCAGGAAGTCGTCCCCGCCGACGTGCCCCACGGTCACCGAGGTCAGCGAGGTGGCCGCATCGGTCAGCACCCGCCCGATCGTGCGGATGAGGTCGTCGCCCGCGGAGAACCCGACGCTGTCGTTGACGGACTTGAAGCCGTCGATGTCCAGCCAGCTCACCGCGAACACGTCACCGGCGGCGATGCGCCTGCCGACGTCCCTGGCGATGGCGTCGCTGCCGGGCAGCCGCGTCAGCGGGTTCAGCGCCGCGGCCTCCTCCACCTTCAGGTCCGCCATGCCGCGGATGAGGTGCCCGGCGCGCACCGCGCCCAAGCAGCGGCCGGCCTCGTCGACGACGATCGCGTCGTCGTACATCCGGTACTGGTCGGAGCGGGTGACCAGGCTCAACGCCTCCATGGCGGTGGTCGCGGTGGTGACCATCCGCGGTTCGTCCGCGAGCCGCGAGGCGGGCCGCTTCGCGTGCAGCGCGTGCCCGTACGGGCCGGTGACGGCGAGCAGGAACCGGTTGCGGTCGATGGTGAACTGCGGGCGGTTGTGCTCGTCGACCAGCACCACGCCGCTGATCTCGGGGTGGTCGGCGAGGACGCCGCGCACCTTGTCCGCGGTCGCGTCGACCGACAGCAGGGTGGCGGGGGAGAGGAACTCGGTGACGCGCGGCCCGGCCGCGAGCGTGTTCACCGGCTGCCCGGACGGGTCGGTGACCTCGGCGGCCACTCCCGGAACGGTGATCGTCGTCGGTGGCCGGCGCGCGGCCGGGGCCAGCAGGTTGCCCTGCACCAGCCGCACCCCGGTGCGCCGCAGCGCCGAGAGCTGCCGGTCGTTCTCCACGCCTTCGGCGACGAGGTCCGCGTTCGCGGCCTCGCACAGGTGCCGCACCGATTCGAGCACCGCGCGCCGCGGCGCCGAATCCGGCAGACCGCTGACCACGCCGCGGTCCAGCTTGACCATGCCGGGTTCCATGTCCGCGATCAGCGTCAGCGGCACGTCGCCGTCACCGACGCCGTCCACGGCGATCTGGAACCCGTCCGACTTGAGGGACTGCACGCCTTCGACCAGCTGGACGGGGTCCAGCCGCGCGAACGGCGGACCGATCTCCAAGGTCACTTCCTGCTCGCGGCGGCCCACTTCGCGCAACCGGTCCAGCACCAGTTGGAGCCGGGGCAGGTCGTGGGTGACGGTGCCGCCGAAGATGTTCAGGTGCAGGGGTAACAGCGTCTCGTGATCCGCGGCCGCGGTGATCGCGGCCCGAGCCAGTTCGATGTCGAGCTCGGTGAGCTTGCGGTGCCGTGCGGCCTCCCGGAACAGGTCATGGACGTCCCCACCGGTGGGCCGGGCGAGCGCTTCCACCGCGACGATGGCACCGGTCTTCACGTTGATCAGGGGCTGGAACGCGAAGCGCACTTCGTTGACCAGCGCGAGCACGGGGTCGATGCTGCCTGCACTCATGGCTCTCCATCGAGCGGGTTCACGACCTGTTCACCGACATCTCAGCTGCTCCTCGCCTGGGGACGACGGGCATTGCCGACCGCCAACCTAGCGCGCCCACCGGGGCCGGAGCACACAACTCGCCCACCCGTTGTGGGAACTCACACAACGTCCTGACGTGCTGCTCGTCCGCGTCCGGCGGGTCAGAGGCCGCCGAAGCCGTGCTGCGCCTCGCCGCCACCGGGACCGAAACCGCCCGCGACCAGCCTGCGCCGGACGGGCCAAGGGGCTCGGCGGAACAGCGCCGTCATCACCGCCGCCGTCCGGGCGGGGTCGTGATCGGCCGCGAGGAACGCGGCCTGGTCGGCCTCCGGGAGGGAGAAGAACACCTCGAAGAAGTCCGGCACCAGCGACGGCGGGAACGTGAGCAGCGCGCGCAGCGCACGCCTGCGCAGGGCGTGCGTCGCCATCGCGCGCGGGGGCCACAAGATCGACCAGGCGGCCTTCGCGGCCTTGGCCGGGCCGGAGGTCAGCCCCGCGCTCAGCGCTCCCGCCACCCAAGGGGCCTGCCGCAGCGCGGACGCCACGCTGAAACCGCTGGCCGGGTGCACCAGCCCGCCCGAGGCGCCGAACGGCACCACCCGGCCGGGCAGCGGGATCGGGTCGTCCACCGGGAACCGCACCCGCTCCTCGGCGGCGTCGTCGGGCACGGTGATCCCGGCCGCGGCGAGCCGCCCGTGCAACCGCCTGCGCAGCAGCGTCAGCGGCATCGCGGGCCGCCGGGCCAGCGAGGTCTCCTCCAGCAGCACCTGCCCGGAACCGAACCGGACGCAGTACAGGAACGTCGGCCAGCCGCCGCGGGTGTCGGGCGCGGAACGCCAGTCCATGAACACCCCGGACCCCTCCGGGCACAGCGGTTGCACCGCCGCCGAATCCAGCACGACGCCCACCGCGGACTGCTGCGCCGCAGTCCGGGACGGGCGGCCCCCGGAGAGCACCCGCGCGGCACCGGTGGCGTCGATGACGGTGGCCGCCGCGAGCCTCCGGCCGTCCTTGAGGTGCACCGTCGAACCGGTGGGACCGTGCTCGGCGCCCACGACGCGGCCGGTGACGTCCTGCACGTCGGGGCGCCACAGGTGCTTCCACAGCGCGGAGTTGTCCAGCACCGCGTACGGCCTGGCCAGCTCGTGCGGGGAGGTACCGAAGGTGCGCATGCTGGCCGTCACGGACCCCAGCGCCGAGTGCGGCACCGCCGCGGGCAGCTCGTCGAGCCACGAGCCGTAGGTGTGCGGCCAGCCCCGGCGCGGCGCCGGATCCACCACGGTCGTGGCCAGTCCGGTGTCGGCGCACGCCGCCGCCACCGCCCGGCCCGCGGGCCCCGCCCCCACGATGAGCACGTCCACCACGCGAGCATCAGATCACGGCGGGTGCGGGTGCCGCCGCACGGCCGGGCGGCGCTAACGTGCCGGACATGCGAACCGATCCGCCGGTCGAGCGAACCTCCCGCCGCAGCGACCCCCTCCGCAACGGTCGCCCGGCGTCGGATCTGGCGACGAGCCCGTTCCGGGCGGATCGGGACCGGGTGTCGAGCTCGGCGTTCTTCGCGCGCCTCGGCGGCGTGACGCAGGTCGTGAGCCCCAGCGGCTCCGGAATGCTGCTGCACAACCGGCTCACGCACAGCTTGAAGGTGGCGCAGGTGGCGCGGGCCATCGGCGAGCGGCTGCGCGCGGAACCCGACGCGGCGGCCGCGATGGACGAGCTCGGCGGGTGCGACCTGGACGTCGTGGAGGCCGCCGGGCTGGCTCACGACCTCGGGCATCCGCCGTTCGGGCACCTCGGCGAGACCGTGCTGGACCGGATCGCGCGCGTCGACTACGGCTTGCGGGACGGCTTCGAGGGCAACGCCCAGTCGTTCCGCATCGTCAGCTCGATCGACGTGCGCGGCGACCCCGGCGGATCCGGCGACGGGCTCGACCTCACCGCGGCGGTGCGCGGGGCGCTGCTGAAGTACCCCTGGACGCGGCTGCACCGCCCGTCCCCGCACCCGCGCGACCTGCGGGTGCCGCCGCGCGGGGCGTCGGAGCCGGACGAGGCGCCGGGCACCGGGTCGGCGAAGTTCTCCTGCTACGTCACCGAGCTCGACGACATGCGCGACTGCCGTTCGGCGTTCCGCGGCCTGGTGGAGAGCTGGCAGCAGACCGTCGAGGCGTCCGTGATGGACACCGCCGACGACATCGCCTACGCCATCCACGACCTGGAGGACTTCCACCGGGTCGGCATCCTGCAGCACACCACCGTGTCGAACGAGCTCGTCGAGTGGCTCGCCCACCAGGTGCAGCTGGCCGCGCTGGGCGACGCCGAGCTCGCCCGCACCGAGCACCTGGCGGGCCGGTCGCTGGAGCGGCTGCGGCGCAGGCTGCACGCGAAGGACTCCTGGATCGCCTCCGACGAGGCCTTCACCCAGGCGGTGCGGAAGGTCCTCGACGAGCTGGTGACGAAGCTGCTGCGAGCTCCGTTCGACCGCTCGAAGCAGGCCGAGCAGGCGGTGGCGGTGTTCTCCGGCGAGTGGACCCGCAGGCTGGTCGAAGGGGTGCGCGTCGAGCGGCGGCCGACGGTGCGCTCGGGTCACGTGTCGCTGGGGCCCGAGCAGTGGCACGAGGTGCAGGTGCTGAAGTTCGTGCACCGCCGCTTCGTGCTGCAGCGGCCGGACCTGGCGCTGCATCAGCGCGGCCAGGACCGCCTGCTGACGAAGCTGGTCACGGCGCTGGACTCGTGGCTGATCGACCGCAGCGAGGCGGCGCGGCTGCCGCACCGGCTCCGCGACCTGTTCGACCGGGCGCGCGAGGAGTTCGGCAGGCTGCGCTCGACGGATCCCGTCGCGCTCGCGCCCGACGGCGACGAGATCAGCGGTGAAGACCTGGAGCGCCGCGCCCGCGGCCGGGCGGTGATCGACTTCGTCGCCTCGCTCACCGATGACCAGGCCGCCTCCTTGCTGGAAGCCCTTTCCGGCCGGACCACGCGGCTGTTCTCGGAGATCTCCATCTGAGGTCCGGTCACGTCCGGGCGGGGGCGGGATCGTCGGTGAGGCCCTTGCGGAACGTCTCGGCCAGCAGGTAGCTGGAGCCGAACGAGATCAGGCACAGCACCACCACGTACCCGGCGATGGCCATCGACGACCCGGTCCAGCCGTAGAGGGCGGTGCAGATCATCGGCGCCAGCCCGCCGCCGAGGATCGCCGCGAGCTGGTAGGCCAGCGAAGCGCCGCTGTAGCGGAAGCGGGTGCTGAACAGTTCGGAGAAGTACGCCGACTGCGGCCCGTACACCGCGGTCCGGCACACCTGCACGACGATCCCGCCGAGCAGGAACAGCATGATCGAACCGCTGTCGACCAGCAGGAAGTACGGCACCGCGAACACCGCCAGCCCGGCCATGCCCGCCATCGACATGCCGCGGCGCCCGATGCGGTCCGACAGCAGGCCGAACGCCAGCATCAGCGGGATGTCGACGAAGCTCAGCAGTGCGTTCGCGTTCAGGATCGAGGTCCGCTCGTAGCCGAGGGTGTTCGTCGTGTAGGCGACGATCCAGGTGGTGCCCACGTAGAAGGTCGCGTTCGTGGCGAGGAAGGACCCGGCGGCCAGCGCCACGACGCGCGGGTGTTCGCGCAGCACGTCGAGCACCGGGGTGCGGGTGTGGTGCTGCCGCTGCGCGGCCCGCTGGAACACGGGGCTCTCGCTGATCCGCAGCCGGATGACGAACCCGACGATGATGAGCAGCGCGCTGCACAGGAACGGCACCCGCCAGCCCCAGGCGAGGAATTCGGCCTCGGTCAGGCCCGCCGACAGCGCGGAGAACGTGAGGTTGCCCAGCAACAACCCGGCGGGCACGCCGATCTGCGGCCAGCTGCCGTAGAAGCCGCGCCGGTGCTCCGGGGCGTGTTCCACGGCCATCAGCGCCGCGCCGCCCCATTCGCCGCCGACGCCGATCCCTTGGGCGAACCGCAGCACCGTGAGCAGCAGCGGAGCGGCCACGCCGATCGTGTCGTAGGTCGGCAGCACGCCCATCAGGACGGTCGCCAGCCCCATCAGCAGCAGGGAGGCGACCAGCACGGGTTTGCGGCCGTGGCGATCACCGAGGTGCGCGAACAGGACGCCGCCCAGCGGCCGGGCGATGAACCCGACCGCGAACGTCGCGAAGGAGGCCACGGTGCCCGCGACCGGTTCGAACTCGGGGAAGAACAACCGGTTGAACACGAGCGCGGCGGCGGTTCCGTAGATGAAGAAATCGAACCACTCGATGGTCGTGCCGATCAGGCCGGCCGCAGCGACCCGGCGGGCGCTGGAGGGAGGAGGAGCCATCGCGACGCGCCCTTCGGGTGGTGTGTCCCAGATAACTAACGCTGTAAGTCCGAGCACGTTAATGAGGCGGCGACCGCCGGGGCAAGGGTGCGAACGGAAAAAATCCGGCACTGCGCCGAATGCCCGCCGCCGCGAGCGCACCCGCGTGCTGGGATGGGGGCATGCGAGGCAGGGAACTGGCCGGCGGTGGACGCGCGGTCCCGGTGCCACCGGAGCGGCTGGCGGGCTGGTTCGAGCGGTTCGGCACCCGCCACGGCGGCATCGCGCGCACCGAACTCGCCGCGCGCCGCGTGGCGGTCACCGCCACCGACGGCGCCACCGCGGTCGTGGAGGTGCCGTTCGAGCAGCTGCCCGGCCCGCACGGTGAGCACCCCGGTCTCGCGGTCGGCCCGCTGGTCGAGCACGTGCGCGTGCCGCGGCGGATCGGACTGGTGCTGGTGCGCCTCGGCGCGCACAGCGTCGGGATCGCCCGCGCGGGCACCGTCGAGGTCTCCTCCACCGACCGGCACCTCGTGCACGGCCGGAACAAGGCGGGCGGGCAGTCCCAGCAGCGGTTCGCCCGGCGCCGCGAAGGCCAGGCGCGGCGCTCGCTGGAATCCGCCGCCGCCGACGTCGCGCGCGTGCTGCTGCCCGAACGCGACCGGCTCGACGCCGTGGTGCTCGGCGGCGACCGCCGGGCGCTGGAGGCGTTGCGCGCCGAACCGAAGCTGCGCGACCTGCTGGCCGGTGCCGAACCCCGCGTGCTCGACGTGCCCGAGCCCCGCCGATCGATCCTCGACGACGCCGCCGAACGCGCGATCGCCGTCGAGGTCCGCATCCACGAAGCGTGACGACCGGTCGCTCGTGGCGGAGTGCACGCCGGTGACGAGGGACCGACCGCTACACTGGGGACGTGGTGAGCAAGCGCGCAACGAAGAAGTGCGCGGCGAAACTCCGCCTGCGAGGGCCGCGCACAACCGTCTCCGCTGATTAGCGGCGACGTTCTCGGCCCATCCGATTCCGGCCGTCACCGGCCAGCGGTGGGCTTTTTCGTGAACTCGCTCGACCACTACGTCTTCGGAGCCTTCCTTGATCTCTGCCACGGGCCTTGAACTGCGCGCGGGTTCGCGCATCCTGCTCTCCGGCGCCACGCTGCGCGTGCAGCCCGGTGACCGCGTCGGCCTCGTCGGCCGCAACGGTGCGGGCAAGACGACGACGCTGCGCGTGCTCGCCGGGGAAGGCGAGCCCTACGCCGGTGAGCTCATCCGCCGCGGCGAACTCGGCTACCTGCCGCAGGACCCGCGCGAAGGGGACCTGTCGGTCTCCGCGAAGGAGCGGGTGCTCTCCGCCCGCGGCCTCGACAAGCTGCTGCGCGACATGGAGAAGGCGCAGACCGAGATGGCCGAGCTGGCCGACGACCGCCAGCGGGACAAGGCCATCAACCGCTACGGCAAGCTGGAGGAGCGGTTCTCCGCTCGCGGCGGCTACGCGGCCGAGAGCGAAGCGGGCCGGATCTGCTCCAACCTCGGGTTGGCCGATCGCATCCTCGAACAGCCGCTGCAGACGCTCTCCGGTGGTCAGCGCAGGCGCGTCGAGCTCGCCCGCATCCTGTTCGCCGCCTCCGAAGCGGGCCCCGGCGGCAGGTCGGCGACGACGCTGCTGCTCGACGAGCCGACGAACCACCTCGACGCCGACTCCATCAACTGGCTGCGCGAGTTCCTGCGCTCCCACGACGGCGGGCTCGTGGTCATCAGCCACGACGTGGAACTGCTGGCCGACGTGGTGAACAAGGTCTGGTTCCTGGACGCGGTCCGGGGCGAGGCCGACGTCTACAACATGGACTGGAAGCGCTACCAGGAAGCGCGGGCCTCCGACGAGAAGCGCCGCCGCCGGGAACGCGCCAACGCGGAGAAGAAGGCCTCCGTGCTCATGGCGCAGGCCGACAAGATGCGCGCCAAGGCCACCAAGGCCGTCGCCGCGCAGAACATGGCCCGCCGCGCGGAGAAGCTCGTCAACGACCTGGAGGACGAGCAGGTCGACGACAAGGTCGCGAAGATCCGCTTCCCCGACCCCGCGCCTTGCGGGCGGACCCCGCTGACCGCGAGCGGGCTGTCGAAGTCCTACGGCTCGCTGGAGATCTTCAGCGGCGTCGACCTGGCGATCGACCGGGGCGCCAAGGTCGTGGTGCTCGGCCTCAACGGCGCGGGCAAGACGACACTGCTGCGGCTGCTCGGCGGCATGGAAGAAGCCGACGCGGGCGCCATGGTCCCCGGTCACGGCCTGCGCGTGGGCTACTACGCGCAGGAGCACGAGACCCTCGACCACGACGCCAGCGTGTGGTCGAACATCCGCAGCGCCGCCCCCGACACCCCCGAGCAGCAGCTGCGCACCCTGCTCGGCACCTTCCTGTTCCGAGGTGAGCAGCTCGACCAGCCCGCCGGCACGCTCTCCGGCGGCGAGAAGACCCGGCTGGCGCTCGCGGGCCTGGTTTCCAGCGCGGCGAACGTGCTGCTGCTGGACGAACCGACGAACAACCTCGACCCCGCCAGCCGCGAACAGGTCCTCGATGCGCTGCGCAGTTTCAGCGGAGCGGTCGTCCTCGTCACGCACGATCCCGGTGCCGTGGAGGCGTTGGAGCCGGAACGGGTGATCCTGTTGCCCGACGGGACCGAGGACCACTGGTCGGCTGATTACTTGGAGCTAGTGCAACTCGCCTGACGAGTGGTTTTTCCCACCCCGCGGCTCATGTAACGGATCATGACCTGCTGCGACGGGCGGTCGTCACCGTCGGCGACCGGCAGCTGATCTCTCTCCGTAACAACGCTCTGAACAGCGAAAATGCTGTGGGATGGCGGTCTTCACCGCCGGATGTCGCGAGACGGCTAGACCGATCGGTCGAGCGCATTCCGGTGATCGCAGCCTCTCGATCTCAACCGTTGGGCGATCTTTTTGCATGATCGCCTGGCGTTTACGGCCGTCCTGTTCGATCATTGCGACGACAGGGGTCGCGAGCGGCCCGACCTGTTCGGAGGGAAGGCGGGGACACTGTGGCTGACCTGAAGAAGGGTGCGCGAATTACAGGGAGCGCCCGGGACAAGCTTGCCAGTGACCTGAAGAAGAAATACGAGAAGGGAGCGAGCATTCGCGCCCTTGCCGAGGCGACCGGGCGTTCCTACGGGTTCGTGCACCGGGTGCTGAGCGAGTCGGGCGTGCAGCTGCGCGGCCGTGGGGGTGCGACGCGTACCAAGAAGAAGTGACTCGGCGGGCATGATCGGTTCGATGCGGTCCGTTTTCGACCGGCGGGTAACGTCTTGCGCGATTCCCGTCCGGTCAACGCAGAACTGATGGAGGCCCGCTTGGAGCAGTCGAGGATGGACGCCGACCTTCTGGACCGTGGCGGTGTGGGGCTCACGGTCCAGGGTCGGCGCGCCACCATCACACTCGATCGCCCGGACAAGCTCAACGCGCAGACGCCGGTGACGTGGGCGGCGCTGCGCGAGATCGGCCAGTCCCTGGACCCGGAAGTGCGGGTCGTGGTGGTGCGCGGGCGGGGGCGCGCGTTCTCCGCCGGACTGGACAAGAGGTTGTTCGGGGTCGATGACGTCGACGGTGCGCCCGGCCTGATGTCGCTGGTGCAGCGTCCCACCGAAGAGGCCGACGCCGACATCGCCACCTTCCAGCAGGGGTTCAGCTGGTTGCGCGAGCCGGATCGGGTCACCATCGCGGCCGTGCAGGGACATGCCATCGGCGCGGGGTTCCAGCTCGCACTGGCCTGCGACCTGCGCGTGCTCACCGAGGACGCGAAGCTGCGGATGGCCGAGACCGGGCTGGGCCTGGTCCCGGACCTCGGCGGCACGCTGCCGCTGGTGCGCGCCGTCGGCTACTCGCGCGCGGTGGAGATCTGCGTGACAGGCAGGGACGTGACGGCCGAGGAGGCGCAGCGCATCGGCCTGGCGAACTCGGTGGTCGCCGCCGACGAACTGGACTCCGCGGTGGACCGCTTCGTGGAAGCGGTGAGCGCGCCGCCGGAGGGCGCGGTGCGGGAAACGCTGGCGCTGCTGGCCCAGGCCGACGAGGTCGTGGATCCGGAGCAGCAGCTCGCCGCGGAACGCGCCGCGCAGATCCGCCGGATCGCGGAGCTCGCAGGACTTCTCGGCGGCTGAGCCGCCGCGCTCGATCTTCAACTCGAAGCCGGTCCCGCTGGTCGCGGGACCGGCTTCGCTGTGTCGGATCAGGTCAGGCCCGGAACGCGGGCTCCGTAGTGCGCGAGGTTGGCCTTGTTCGCCTCGTCGCCGCCGATGGTGTTGGCGCTGCGCCACACCGGGAGCTCCACGCCCTCCCGCTTCGCCGCGTCGTGCAGCTCCACCAGCAGCATGTTCCACAGGTAGGCGTTGGCCAGCGAGGACAGCGGCGCGGTGACGGGCGCGGCGGGCGGATAGCTGGCGTCGCCGCCGGGGACCAGCGTGTCCAGCACGATCCCGGCCTGCGCCGCGAGCGTGGTGCCCGCCCGCAGCGGGGCGTCCGCGCTGGCCAGCGGGGAGGTGATCGCGATGACCGCGGAGCCCGTGGCCGAGGCGGTGGCGGCGAGCTCGACGGGGTACGGGTTCACCCCGGAGTTGGAGAACACGACCAGCGCGTCCCGGCCGCCGCGGAACGCGGCCTCGTCGAGCACTCGTGCGGCCAGTCCGCTGGTGCGTTCGGTGGCGGTCGAGGCCACCGCTCCGTGCAGCGGCAGCAGGTCCGGGTGGTAGAGCGGGCGCACCGCGGCGAGGCCGCCGGCCCGGTAGAAGGACTCCATGACCCCGGCGAGCGAGTGCCCGGCACCGGCGGTGAACACCAGGCCGTCCTCGCGCACGCAGCCGAGCAGCGCTCGCGCGGCGTCGCGCAGCGCGGCCGCGTTGTGCTCGCCGATCTTGCGCAGGTGGGCGAGGGTCGGTTCGGCGTGGTGCGGTCCGGTCACGGCCGGTGTCGGCGCCGCGGCCGGTGCAGCGGGCGCCGCGGTGTCGGTTCGGCCGGTGTCGGGATTGTCGGGCATGCGTGGACTCCTGGGTGCGAACTGCGGAACTCTGCAGGTCTATACCAGTTGCGGGTGCGGCGGCAACCGACGATTTCCGCGCGGCTCGTCGTCGTGTTGATCGCGAGGCGGTGATCACTCTCGCGCTACAATGATTACTCTGTGGTGTCAGTCTGGAGGGCGGCTGCCGCTCGGGACCGGCACCAGGGGAGAGACGTGTCGACGCAGGATCACAGGGGTTGCATGCCGCAGCGTAGGAATCGTCGGGTCCAGCTCGCCGACGCCGCGATCGAGGTGCTGGCGCGGGAAGGGGGTCGTGGCCTCACCCATCGGGCGGTGGACCGCGAAGCCGGTTTCCCCGAGGGGACCACCAAGAACTACCACGCCAGCCGCGACTCCCTGTACGTCGCGGTCGCACGGCGGATGGCCGATCAGCACACCGCGGCGATGCGCCGGTTGCGCGAGGGGATGCCGGACGGGGTGTCCGCCGCGGACGTGCGCACGCTGTACGTGGCGATGCTGCACCGGATGTCGACCTCGGCCCGCTCGCAGTTCCTGGCGCTGTTCGAGCTGCAGCTGGAAGGGGTGCGCAACCCGCAGGTCCGCGCCGCACTCGGCGAGATGACCTTGGCCGGGGTGGACTCGGCGGTGACCTTGCACGCCGCGGTGGGCGAGCCGATCTCGGCTCGCGGCGGCGGGCTGCTGGAGGCGGGGATGATGGGCGTCGCGATGTCGATGCTGAGCCTGCCCGACGACGTGGTGGGCCGGATCGGTTTCGGCGACCCGGAGTCGCTGGGCCGGTCGTTGCTGGGCATGGCCGCCGAAGCGGAACCCGCGGACGGGTTGTTGCGCGGACAGGCCAGCTGACCTTCCGCCGAGCAGGTGAACGGACCGCTCGTCCCACTGGGACGGCCGGTCCGTTCGTGCTCGCGCCGCTGTTCGCGGGAGTGCGCTGAGCTGCGGTTTCGCGGTCGGCGGCGGGGAAGTGGCCGCGCTGTGAGATCACAAGATCACGACAGGTAGTCTTCGTTCTCCCGGTACCGCTGTCCGCGCGCGCCGAGCGGGTTGGCATCATGACCGGCGGCGTGTCCATGCGAGAACAGCAGAATCGACTCCCGTGGGGTGCAACGAAGGCATGTCGAATCCGCCTCTGCAAGACGGCCCGGTCGAACCTCTGGCGGTCGTGTTCGCCCGCCTCACCGACGTTCCGCTGGACCAGGTGGACAAGCTGATCGAGTCCACCAACGCCGTCTACGGCGAGCTCAACAAGATCCACGGCCATCCGTACTGGGGTGAGCTGGTGCTGCACCAGGGCGCCGCGATCAAGGCCTTGCGCGAAGCGCGGGAATGCCTGGACGCGCTGCGTTCGGAGGCCGTGGGGGCGCGCAACACCGAGCTCGGCGTCACCGTCGCCACCGCGGTCGTCGACGGCGAGCGCCACTACGCGACGACCTCCGACGACAAGGCCGCCCTGGTGGAGAAGGTGCTGCGGCCGCCGACAGCGGGCGCGGCCGCGCACCTCTACGTGTGGGACCGGCCGTACGAGAGCGACGAGATCGCCGGGCCGTACCAGCAGCTGCGGGTCGTGACCGATCCGGAGGCCGAGGCCGGGGTGCTCAACTACACCGAGGAGTCCGAGGAGGGCGACCTCACCTCCTGGCACACCCGCAACGCCGAGCCGCTGCCGGACGCGCCGAAGCTGCGATTCGACACGGGCAGCGCGCTGCTGTTCCCGAAGGACTCCGTGCTGCCGTTCCGCGCCTTGCGCGCCGGGCTGATGGAGTACGTCGTCGACGGTGCCCGCCCGGAGGCGCTGCAGTGGCAGCAGGCCCGCTGGGGCGAGCACTGACGTTTCTCGTCGTTGGGCTCTTTTTGCTTTGGTGGTCGGGTGGCGGAACCTCAGCTGTCTTCTCGCTGCGGGATCTTTTTCCCGAGTGGCTCCGCCACGAGGGAAAAAGCTGTCCTCGCGAGAAGCCACCTGAGAACCCGCCGGTGGTCGTTTTTTCGACGTGGGCTATGTGCTTCGCACATACAGGCACGGCCTTCGGCCGCGAGGCTGGCTTTGCTTCGCTTGCCCTTCGTGGGTTTCGGTACCGGGGTCGGGCAAGATCAAGGACTGCGTTGATCGTGCAGGTGGGCGCCGTTGGGGGCGGTGTTGCGTAACGGTTGGGTACACACTCCGTGAGCGGTCCTGCGGCGCGGCCGGTGGAGCATTGACGAAACGCACCCGGGGATGGTTCTTTCTCCTCACTTCTGGAGAAGGGTGGGTGCTTCGTGGGACGGAGAATCCTCGTTGCGCTGGTCGTCGTGGCCGGGTTGCTCGTGCCGAACGCCGCCGTCGCGCAGCCCGCGACGGGTGGTGCGGCGAAGCTGCGCGTCGCGGTGCCGCAGCAGATCGACTCGCTCAACCCGTTCCTCGGTTACTTGCAGGCGTCCACCGACCTGTTCCGGCTGATCTACCCGACGCTGACGACCTACAGCCCGCAGGACTTCTCGGTCACCCCGGAGCTGGCCGAGAGCTGGGAGACCTCGCCGGACAAGCTGACCTGGACCTTCCACATCCGTCCCGGCGTGCAGTGGACCGACGGCCGGCCGGTGACGGCGCGGGACGCGGCCTACACCTACGACCGGATGATGCACGACCCCGCCGCGGCCACCGCGAACGGCAACTTCGTGGAGAACTTCGAGTCGGTCGCCGCGCCCGACGAGAGCACCTTGGTGATCCGCACCAAGACGCCGCAGGCGACGATGCTGGCGATCGACGCGCCGATCGTGCCCGAGCACGTGTGGTCGCAGGTCGAGGACGTGGCCGGATTCGCCAACGACCGGATGCCGGTGGTGGGCTCCGGGCCGTTCGAGCTCACCGAGTACGAACCGGAGCAGTACGCCACGCTGCGCGCGAACCCGCGGTTCTGGCGGGGACCGGCGAAGATCTCCGAGCTGCAGTTCGTGCAGTTCAAGAACACCGACGCCTCGGTGCAAGCGCTGCGCAAGGGCGAGGTGGACGTCGCGCAGAAGCTCACCCCCGCGCAGTTCGACGCGCTGGCCGGCGAGCCCGACGTCGCGCAGGTCCAGGGCCAGGGGCGCCGGTTCTTCGAGATGCTGATCAACCCGGGCGCGGCCAACAGCGCGGGCGCCCCCATCGGCACCGGTCACCCGGCGCTGCGGGACGTGCGGGTGCGCCGCGCGATCGACCAGGCCATCGACAAGCAGGCCCTGGTGGACCGGGTGCTCACCGGCTACGGGCAGGTCGGCGGCGGCTACCTGCCGCCGATCTTCGACGACTACCACTGGGCGCCGCAGCAACCGCGCCGGTTCGACCCGGCCGCGGCCAACGCGCAGCTCGACGAGGCCGGATATCGCCGCGGACCCGACGGGATCCGCCGCACACCGCAGGGTGAACCGCTGAACCTCGGGTTCATGCTGCACGCGAGCACCTCCGCCGACGCGCAGGTCGGCGAGTTCGTGAAGCGCTGGCTCGCCGACGTCGGCATCGCCGTGGAGCTCGAACCGGTTTCCGACAACCAGGTCAACGACCGCACCACCGCGGGGGACTTCGACCTGGCGATCTCCGGCTGGTCGGCGAACCCGGATCCGGACTACGTGCTGCGGCTGCAGACCTGCGGCTCCCGGCCCAGCCCGGAAGGCGGCGGCACGCCCGACTCGTTCCTGTGCGACCAGGTCTACGACGACCTCTACGCGCGCCAGCTCGGCGAGTTCGACCCCGCGAAGCGGATCGACCTGGTCAAGCGGGCGCAGCAGCGGTTCTACGACCAGGCGACCGCATCGGTGCTGTACTACCAGAACTCGCTGGAGGCCCACCGCAGCGATCGCTACAGCGGGTTCACCACCCAACCCGCGGCCGAAGGGGTCATCACCGGGCAGCAGGGCTACTGGGGCTACTACGGCGCGCAACCCACCCCGGCCGCGATGAACTCGCAGGACACCGACTACGGAACGGCCGCGCTGGTGCTGGTCGGGGTGGTCGTGGTCGCCGGTGCGGTGATCGTGCTGGTGGTGCGGCGCAGGCGAGCCACCGTCGACGAACGGGAGTGACGCATGGCCGACGTGACGGTCGAGGAACGCGCGGAGCACGTCCGCTCCGGCGGCGGCTGGCCCGGCTACCTGGCGCGCAAGCTCGGTGGCGGGCTGGTGAGCGTGTTCCTCGTGGCGGTGCTCGGGTTCTTCCTGTTCCGGGTGCTGCCCGGAGACCCGGTGCGCACCATGACGCGCGGCGCCCCGGTCTCGGCGGAGCAGCTCGAGCAGCTGCGGCAGCGGTTCGGGCTGGACCAGCCGCTGTGGAAGCAGTTCGTGGACTTCCTCGGCGCACTGCTGCGCGGTGATCTCGGCACCTCCTACACCTACAGCCGGCCGGTGGCGGAGCTGATCGCCGAGCGGTTCTGGCCGACGGTGCTGCTGGTGGGCACGGCGACGGTGCTGGCGGTCGTGCTCGGGTTGTGGATCGGCACGCGCGCGGCGTGGCGGCACGGCAGCGGATTCGACAAGGCCTCGACGTCGATCGCGCTCACCCTGTGGTCGGTGCCGACGTTCTGGCTCGGGCTGATCGTGCTCATGGTGTTCGGCGTCGGGGTCGGCCCGATCCCCGGCCTGTTCCCGGTCGGCGGCATGTCCTCGCCGGACACCCCGGCGGAGCTGATCCCGCAGGTGCTGGACGTGGCGCGGCACCTGGTGCTGCCGTCGCTGACGATGGTCGCGGTGATCTACGCGCAGTACCTGATGGTGATGCGCTCCTCGCTGCTGGAGGAGATGGGCGCCGACTACCTCACCACGGCCCGCGCGAAGGGCCTGCGGGAGGACCTGGTGCGGCGCAGGCACGCGGTGCCGAACGCGCTGCTGCCGACCGTGACGCTGATCTTCCTGCACCTGGGGCTGGTGGTCGGCGGCGCGATCACGGTGGAGACGGTGTACTCGTGGCCCGGTCTGGGGCTGCTGACCTTCGAGGCGTTGCGCGTGCCGGACCTGCCGCTGCTGCAGGGCACGTTCATCGTGCTGGCGGGGAGTGTGATCGTGATGAACGTGGTGGCGGACCTGCTCTACCGGGTCCTGGACCCCAGGGTGCGTGCGGCATGACGGCCACCGAGCCCGTGACCCCGGAGGAATCGCCCGCGCCGACGGCGGCGCAGCTCGTGCGGGCCCGGCGCCGGGCCGCCGCGGCCGAGTCGTGGCGGGTGTTCCGCGCCGACCGCGGCGGCGCGATCGGCCTGGTGCTGCTGGTGCTGATCGCCGCGCTGGCGCTGCTGGCGCCGCTGCTGACCGACCAGACGGGGCTGGACGTCACGAAGGTGACCGGCGAGGGGCTGCAGCCGCCGAGCGCGGCGAACTGGCTGGGCACCGACGAGTCGGGACGTTCCGTGCTGCTGCTGACCTGGTGGGGCGCGCGGGTGTCGCTGCTGGTCGGGCTGGCCGCGGCGGTGCTGTCGGTGGTGATCGGCACCGTCGTGGGCGTGCTCGCCGCGCACTTCGGCGGCTGGACCTCGACGGTGCTGATGCGGTTCACGGACTTCTTCCTGGTGCTGCCCGCGCTGGTGCTGGCGATCGCGCTGTCCACGGTGCTCGCGCGCGGGCTGCCGACGATCGTGCTCGCGATCGGCGTGACCTCGTGGCCGACGACGGCCCGGCTGGTGCGGGCGCAGACGTTGACGGTGGAGGCGCGGCCCTACATCGAGCGGGCGAAGGTGCTCGGCGGCGGGCATCGCCACGTCATCGGCAGGCACGTGCTGCCCGCGGTGCTGCCGCTGGTGTTCGCGAACACCACGTTGTCGGTGGCCAGCGCGATCATCATGGAGTCCACGCTGTCGTTCCTCGGCCTCGGCGATCCGAGCCGGGTGTCGTGGGGCTCGATGCTGAAGTCGGCCATGGACACGGGCGCGGTCACCGGCGGCGCCTGGTGGTACCTGCTGCCGCCGGGCATCGGGATCGTGCTGGTGGTGCTGAGCTTCACGCTGTGCGGAAGGGCGATGGAAGCGGTGTTCAACCCGAGGCTGCGGGAGAAGCGATGAGCCCGATCCTGACCTTGCGGGAGACGTCGATCTCCTACCGCAGCGCCGACGGGCTGGTGCCCGCGGTGCGCGACGTGGACCTGGAGCTGGAGGCGGGGGACACCCTCGGCCTCGCCGGGGAGTCCGGTTGCGGCAAGACGACGCTGGCGATGTCGGTGCTGCGCCTGCTGCCGCGTTCGGCGGTGCTCGGCGGTGACGTGCTGCTCGACGGGAAGGACGTGCGGAGCCTGTCGTTCGGGCAGCTGCGCGCGGCCCGGTGGGCGACGGCGTCGGTGGTGTTCCAGGGCGCGATGCACGCGCTGAACCCGGTGCGCACGGTCGGTGCCCAGATCGCGGAGCCGATGCGGCTGCACGGCACGGCTTCCGGTGACCTGACCGGCCGGGTCGCGGAGTTGCTGGAATCGGTGGAGCTGCCCGCGAGCCGCGCCGACGCGTACCCGCACGAGCTCTCCGGCGGTCAGAAGCAGCGCGTGATGATCGCGATGGCGCTGGCCTGCGAACCGCGGTTGATCATCGCCGACGAGCCGACTACCGCGCTGGACGTGGTCGTGCAGGCCCAGGTGCTGGCGCTGCTGGGCAGGCTGGTCGCGGAGCGGGGCATCGCGCTGCTGATGATCAGCCACGACCTGTCGGTGCTGGCGGCGAGCTGCTCCCGCATCGCGGTGATGCAGGACGGCCGCATCGTCGAGCAGGGGCCGTCGCGGCAGGTCATGGGCTCGCCGGAGCACGAGCACAGCCGCGCGCTGGCGGACGCGTTCCCCACCGTCGGCGATCCGAAGTTCCGCCTGGTCGATCCGTCGCAGCGCGCCGGGGAGGCGTTGCTGGCGGCGCAGGACGTGTCGGTGAGCTTCCCGGCCCGCTCCGGACCGCCGGTGCGGGCGGTGCGCGGCGTGGACCTGGAGGTCGGTGCGGACGAGATCGTCGCCCTCGTCGGTCAGTCCGGCTCGGGCAAGACGACGCTGGCGCGCACGCTGCTCGGCCTGCAGCAGCCCACGTCGGGTTCGGTCCGCTTCGACGGGAAGGTGCTGCCCGCCACCAGCGCGGGCCTGCGCGAGTACCGGCGGCAGGTGCAGCTGGTGCTGCAGGACCCGACCGGCGCGCTCAACCCGCGCAACACCGTCTACGAGGCGGTGGCGGAGGGGCTGCGCATCCACGGCGACGTCGCCGACGAGGCCGCGAAGGTGACCGAGGCGCTGGAGGCCGCCGAGCTGCGGCCCGCGTCGAAGTTCCTGTCGCGGTTCCCGCACGAGCTCTCCGGTGGTCAGCGGCAGCGCGTGGTGATCGCCGGGGCGCTGGTGCTGGCGCCGCAGGTCCTCGTCGCGGACGAGCCGGTGGCGTCGCTGGACGCGACGGTGCGCGGCGAGATCTTGGCGCTGCTGCTGCGGTTGCGCGTCGAACGCGGACTGTCCACTTTGGTCATCACGCACGATCTGGGGCTGGCGTGGAACATCGCCGACCGGGTGGCGGTGATGTACCAGGGCGAGATCGTGGAGCTCGGCACGGTGGAGCAGGTCCTGCTCGATCCCCAGCACGAGTACACGAAGACGCTGCTCGCCGCCGTGCCGTCCTTGGACCGGCGACCGGCTGGCTGAGAGGCCGGAGCGTCCGCCTGAGAAGTCGATCCCGCGGCGGGGAGGCGCCACCTGCCCGGCGAGCGCACCGAGTTCAGGCGCTCAGTCCAGCTCGTCCACGACGGCCGGGTGGCCGGGGCGGTCGACGCGGATGACGTGGTCGGCGAGGCGTTCCGGGGCGACTTCGGAGCTGTAGCGGTCGAAGGCGGGCAGCGTCCACCGGTCGGCCTCGGCCGTGTGCCGCGCGAGCGAACCCCCTGGCAGCCAGAGGTGCACCGCGCGGTCGAACGGCAGGCCCGCGCCGAGCAGCAGCGGGCCGTCCACCAGCACCACGCCGCGCTCCGGCAACCGCACCCGGTCGAGCCTGGGGGAGCGGTCGGTCACCGCGTCCCACAGCGCGGGCAGCACTTCGCCGGTACCGCCGTCGGCGAGCGGATCGAGCACCTCGCGGCGCAGTCCGGCGAGGTCGAACCAGCTCTCGTAGAACGAATCCGGATCGTCGCGGCCGTGCTCGAACCGCAGCGAAGCCGGGCGCACGTAGCCGTCCATGCCGACGCGCACCACTTCCCGGCCGCGCACCCGCAGCGGCTGCACCAGCTCGTCGGCGAAGGCGGCCGTGCCCGCCGCGGGCGCCCCGTCGATCGCGACCCGGACCCACCGCCGCCGCTCCCCGTCGATGACGTCGGCGAGCTCGCCCGTCAACTTCTCCGGAGTGATCGCCCGAACCCGCATCCCGCCGTTCTACCGGACGGCGTCGGCGCTCCGCGCCACCGGCTTCGCGAGATCACTCCGGCATGCCCATGAACCGTTCGATGGCCCGCATCTCGGCTCGGTCGTCGGAATCCGCCTCAAGGCGTGCGGCGTCGGCCGCAGCCTGATCGAGCAGGGCTTCTCTGTGCGCGCGGACCGCGTCCGAACGGCTCCGGTGGCCGGGCAAGGCTTCCCCTACGGCGTGCACTGTGCGTGGCTACATGGAACCGAGAGTAGTTGTCCATGTCGCACCTGGTCGGTCGCCGGGTCGATCTTGCCGTCGTAAGCCGTGCTTCTCGAGCGCGAAGCGGTTCAACCCACGTCGCCAGGTTGACCACCTCTCGCGAGGTACGCGGCGAAGCGACTTCGGAAATCGGTTCTGCGGCGAGCGGGCCACCGAGCTGCCCAGCCTTCGTTCCGATGCGCGGAGCTGAGCGGTTCAGCGCAGGGCCGGCTGGAGGATGCTCAGGCGCTGGGCCGCGGTGTCGAGTTCGGCGGCCACGCCGAGCGGCACGGTGCGCTGGGCGGCGCAGTGGCCGAAGCCGAGCTCCCACAGCACCGGGATGCCGAGGTCGCCGAGCAGGTTGCGCAGCACGGCCCGCACCTCCTCCAGCGGCCCGCATTCGCTCCACGAGCCGAGCGCGATGCCGCTGGCCCGGTCGAACCACCCGGCGCGCAGCAGCTGGGTCAGCGCCCGGTCCAGGCGGTACGGGTCCTCGCCGACGTCTTCCAGCAGCGCGATGCCCCGGGCGGGCGGAGCCGCCGCGTCGGGCGCGCCGAGGGAGGCGGCGAGCAGGCTCAGGTTGCCGCCGTAGGTGACGCCGGTCGCGCGCCCCGGAACCAGCGCTTCCGCTCCGCGCCTGGTCAGGATCGTCACCGATTCCGGGGCGAACAGGGTGCGGCGCAGGTGCTCGCGGGCGGGCGCGTCCTCGGAGAAGGCGCCGGTGGCGATCATCGGGCCGAACACGGTGGCCACGCCGAGCCGGGAACCGAAGGCGTCGTGCAGGGCCGTGACGTCGCTGGATCCCGCGAACACCTTGCTCTCGGCGGCTCCCATCGCCGCCCAGTCGAGGTGGTCGAGCACCCGCATGCTGCCGTAGCCGCCGCGGGCGCACAGGACGCCGTCGACCTCCGGGTCGCACCAGGCCTGCTGCAGGTCGGCGGCGCGCTCGGCGTCGCCGCCCGCGAGGTAGCGCAGCCTCGGGTGGCGTTCGCGCACGTGCTTGCCGGGCACGACCCGCAGGTCCCAGTCGCGCAGCAGGTCCAAGCCGGCGTCGAGCTGGTCGGCGGGAACGGGACCGGCGGGGGCGACCACGGCGACCGTGTCGCCGGCCCGCAGCCGTCGCGGCCGACGTCGTTCACGGGTGCTCATGGAGGGCTCCGTCCGGAGGTCCGGATCGTGGGGTGCCGCGAAGCGGCAGGAGCCGAGCGTAGCGGTCCGCCGGTGATCGGGACCGCAGCCCGCGCCGCGGCGTGTTCGCGTTCGGCGAACAGGCCCCACGAACGGATCAACGCTCGATTCGACCGCTTTCCGCGCACCTGTTCGGTGCCGATGGTGCTGCTGAGAGGGTGTGCCGGGCGGAACGGGGGACGGCTGCGCGGGCCGCGGCCCGAGTGGCTTACTGTCGAAGGTGCCATGGCTCGTGTCATCCACGTCTTCCGCCAGCCCGACCGGTTCGTAGCAGGGACCGTCGGGGAACCCGGTGAGCGCACGTTCTACCTGCAGGCCTCCGAGGATGTCCGCACGGTCAGCGTGCAGCTGGAGAAACAGCAGGTCTCGGTCCTCGCCGAACGGATCGGTGCCCTCCTGGAGGAGGTGCAGCGGCGCTTCGACGCGGAACTGCCCACGGCCCCGCCGGAGGATCTCGTCGACGCCGACCCGCTCGCGGTGCCGGTGGAGGAGGAGTTCCGCGTCGGCACGATGGGGCTCGGCTGGGACGCCGAGACCGAGGCCGTCGTCGTCGAGCTGCTCGCGGTCACCGAGGAGGAGATCGACGAGTCGGTGGTGCTCGACGACACCGAGGAAGGCCCGGACGCGGTCCGCGTCTTCCTCAGCCCGGCCGACGCCCGCGCCTTCGCGGAGCGCGCCGAGCGGGTCCTCAACGCCGGTCGCAAGCCCTGCCCGCTGTGCGGGGAACCGCTGGACCCGGAGGGGCACATCTGCCCCCGGCAGAACGGTTACCGCCGCTCAGAGGAGGACTAGCCGCCCGTGCACCCCGATGATCCGGCCGTTCGCGAGGTCCTGGCACACGGCCGCATCGAGGTCGAGGGACGGCTCGTGGAAGCCTCGAACGCCACGTTGTTCTGCTCCGTCGAGCACAACGGCGGCGCCGCCGAGTGCGTGTACAAGCCGGTGCGCGGGGAGCGGCCGCTGTGGGACTTCCCGGACGGCACGCTCGCCGGGCGCGAGGTCGGCTCGTTCCTGATCACCGAGGCGCTGGGCTGGGACCTGATTCCGCCGACGCTGCTGCGCGACGGACCGTTCGGGCCGGGCATGGTGCAGCTGTGGGTGGACACCGAGGAAGACTCGGAGCTGGTCGACCTGACCGCGCCGTCGGAGGTTCCGGACGGCTGGCGCGCGGTGCTGCGCGCGCACGACCACCACGGCGAGCCGGTGGTGCTGGCGCACTCCGACCACGAGGCGCTGCGGCGGCTCGCGGTGCTCGACATCGTGATCAACAACGCGGACCGCAAGGGCGGCCACGTGCTGCACTCGCCGCGCGGCGAGGTGTTCGGCGTGGACCACGGGGTGAGCTTGAACGCGGAGAACAAGCTGCGCACGGTCCTGTGGGGCTGGATCGGGGAGCGGCTGCCCGAGGACGCGGTCGACGCGCTGAGCCGGTTCCGCGCACTGCTGGAGGGCGATCTCGCGGCTCGGCTGGCCGAGCACGTCACGCCGAAGGAAGTGCAGGCCGTCGCCGAACGGGTCGACGCGCTGCTGGCCGCGGCGGAGTTCCCGGCCCCGTCGGGCGAGTGGCCCGCGATCCCCTGGCCCGCGTTCTGACCGTTCCCGGCGGCCGGAAAATCGGATGCACCGGGCACGTCGCTGCGCGATCATCCGGGCATGACCGCAGCCGGTGAGCAGTCCCTGGCCCGCGAGCCGTACCCGCTGCGCGGCCGGACCGCGCTGGTGACGGGCGTGAGCCGCAGGCAGGGCATCGGGTTCGCCATCGCGTCCCGGATGGCGGCCTGGGGCGCGAGCGTGTTCCTGCACCACCACCGGCCGCACGACGCCGAGCAGCCGTGGGGTGCCGATGACCTCGACGAGGTCCGCGCGGGCGTGGCCGGGCACCTGTCCGGCTCGGCGCGGATCGCCGACGCCGCCGGGGACTTGGCGGACCCGGACGAACCGGCTCGACTGGTGCGCAGGGCGGTGGCCGAGTTCGGACGGCTCGACGTGCTGGTCTGCAACCACGCCCGCAGCGGATCCGATGGTGCGCTGGGCGAACTGGACGCGGCGATGCTGGACGGGCACTGGGCGGTCAACACCCGCTCGTCGTTGTTGCTGGCGCAGGAGTTCGCCGCTCGTCACAGCGGATCCCCCGGTGGGCGGGTGGTGTTCCTGACCTCGGGGCAGCGCGCCGGTCCGATGCCCGGCGAGATCGCCTACGCGGCGGCGAAGGGCGCGCTCGCCGAGATCACCGCGACCATCGCCGAACAGCTCGCCGACGCGGGCATCACGGTGAACACGGTGAACCCGGGACCGGTGCAGACCGGGTACCTCACCGAGGCCGACTGGGCGGCGATCGGCCACATGTTCCCGTTCGGCCGCTGGGGCGAGCCGGACGACCCGGCCCGGCTGATCACCTGGCTGTGCACCGACGAGGCGCGCTGGATCACCGGCCAGGTGATCGAATCCGAGGGCGGCTTCGCCCGCTACCGCCAGCGGTGAGGGCCGCCGCAGCGGAGCGCGAAACATAGTGGTCCCGTCAATGGCGCGCCCGCGAGCGGCAGGCGAAGCGGTGAATCCGAGCCTGCCTTGCGGCGAAGCCTTGCTCGCAAGCCCGGCAGCGCTTGGCGGAGCGTCCCACCACGACCAGAGATGATCCGGCTCAGTCGTCGTTCCCGGACTCCGGGTCGTGAAACTCGGGCGATCCCGCCGGCGCAGGACCACCGGGCCCGCGGTCCCTCGGCTGCGCGTGCAGCGAGGCGCGGAACTCTCGTGGTGACATCCCGACGACGCGCCGAAAAGCGGTGCTGAAAGCGCTTTCTGACTGGTATCCGATGGTTCCCGCTATGGCGGTGAGGGAGTCCTCCGTGCGCAGTGCGGCACGCGCTAGCTGCATTCGCCATTCGATGAGGTAATCCAAAGGCGGTCTCCCCGCTCTGCTCTTGAAGTTCGCGGCGAAAGCGGACCGCGACATCATCGCGATTCCGGCGAGCTCTTCGAGCGTCCAGCGATGGCCCGGTTCAGCATGCATGGCTCGTAGCGCTGCCCCGATCCCGTCGTCGGAGACCGACGCGAGCCATCCCAGCGGCTCGTGGGACGAACCGGCGTGCGACCTCAGCATGTGCACCAGAAGGATCTGGGCCAGATGCTCGAGGACGAGGGATCGGCCCGCCTCGTGCGACTCGATCTCGTGGACGAGCAGGGTGGCGATGTTCCAGAGCAACCTCCCGCCGACATCGGCTGCTTTGACGAGCACGGCCGGGGGCAGCGATGAGAACAAGGTCGACGCGTCGGAATCCTGAAACTCGAAGTCGACGCTGCACGTGTACGTGACGGATCCGCGGGGAATCTCGGCTCTGCTCCCGGAAATCTCCTGGCGGAGCGGTCCGTTCGAGTCGCGAGCGCGGGCTGCTCCGATCGAGCTCCCGAGTCCGTACGGGGGCGGATTTCCGAGCAGGTAGAAATCGCCCGTGCTCAGGAAGAGGGGGTCCGAACCGTCGACGCACAGCCAGCACTGGCCTTCCACCACCACGCCGAGCTTGATGTGCGGAAACGGGGAGAACTGGGCTCCCCACGGGGCCGTCGCGCGCAGCGGGACGGGGGCGACGGTCCGGGGGCGTGCCAGCGCCAGAGCCTCCCGAACGGGGTCGTGCGCGTCGAGGGCGACCTCAGTTCTGGACGATCGATAAACATCGCTGGAATGCATGTTATGGACCATACGCCCGGAGGTGGGAATGATGGGTTTCCGGCGGTAAGAGCCGTCAGGCGTGAGGAGCCTGCTCATGCCGGATCGACGCGAGGAGCAAGAGGACGTATGCGATACCGATTTCTCGGAAGATCGGGTCTGCGGGTTTCGGAACTGTCGCTGGGGACGGGCAATTTCGGGATGGGCTGGGGGCACGGGGCGAGTGCGACCGAGGCTCGGGCGATGTACGACATCTATCGGGAAGCGGGAGGGAACTTCATCGACACGGCTTCCAACTACCAGTCGGGGGAGGCCGAGGAGCACCTCTCGGACATCATCTCCTCGGACCGCGAGGACGTGGTTCTGGCGACGAAGTACACCATGGGGACGTCGGCGACCAGCGGCCTCCAAATGACCGGGAACAGCCGGAAAGCGATGGTCCAGTCGCTGGAGCAGAGCCTGCGTCGACTGGGCACCGACCGGGTGGACGTGCTCTGGGCGCATGTGGCCGACACGTCCACGCCCATCGAAGAAATCGTGCGAGCCTTCGACGATCTGACGCGCGCCGGAAAGATTCTGTACGCCGGTCTTTCCAATTTCCCCGCATGGCGCGTGGCCACGGGAGTCACCCTGGCGCAGCAGCGGGACTGGGCCCCTCTCGTGGCGATCCAGGTCGAGTACAGCCTCGTCGAGCGCAGCGCTGATCGGGAGTTGATGCCGATGGCAGAGGCCTTCGGCTTGGGCGTCCTCGGGTTCTCGCCGCTCGGCGGTGGTCTTCTCACCGGAAAGTACCGGCGGGACGGGACAGGTCGCGCGCAGAGCTCGATCAGCCGATTCCTCCACAAGGAGGACGACCCCGCCAAAGCGCGCGTTCTGGATGCCGTCGAAAGCGCTTCCCGGGACCTCGGCACGACTCCGGAGCGGGTGGCGATCAAATGGGCGATGTCCAAGGGGGTGATACCCGTCCTCGGGCCGAGGAGCGCAGATCAGCTCACGTCGAACCTCGCGGCCGGTGATCTGGAGCTCGCGACGCCCCGGCTCGAATGGCTTGATGAGGTGAGCGCGCTGCAGCTGGGATACCCACACGAATTGTGGCCGGAGAACGAACGGGTGGAGAAGAACCGATTCGCCCAGCCGTAAGGATCAGCCGGAACAGTGACCGCTGAGGCTGCGCTTCCCGCCCCCCGCGCGGGGCGAGGACGAAGACAGCGCTGGGACTCGGCCCGCTGCGCGGAGCGAGCAGCCCTCAGTCCACCAGCGCCTGGTAGACGAGCTGGTGGAGCTGGGAGCGGATCGGGTGGGTCCCGGACGGGATGAGCTGGGTGAAGAACTGCACGGACAGGTCCTCGGCCGGGTCCACCCAGAACGTGGTGCTGGCCATGCCGCCCCAGGACAGCTCGCCGGGGGTGGACACGACGTGCGAGGCGACCGGGTCCTCGACGACGGCGAAGCCGAGCCCGAAGCCCTTGCCGGCGTTGGCGACCTCGGAGAACGAGCCGTTTGCGATCTCGTCGAGGTGCGCGCCGCCGGGCAGGTGGTTGCGGCTCATGTAGCGCAGCGTGCGGTCGCTGAGCAGCCGCACCCCGTCGAGCGCTCCGCCGCCGAGCAGCATGCCGGTGAAGCGGTGGTAGTCGTAGGCGGTGGACACGAGCCCGCCGCCGCCGGACAGCGCCCGCGGCGCGGCGTCCGGCGGGGAGTTGCGCGGCACGGTGGCCTTGCCCGCGGCGTCCGCCAGGTACAGCGAGGCCAGCCGGTCTTTGTCCTGCGGCGCCACGGCGAAGGCGGTGTCGGTCATGCCGAGCGGTTCGAAGATGCGCGTGCGGAAGAACTCGTCGAGGCCCATGCCGGAGGCGACCTCGATGACGCGTCCGAGCACGTCGGTGGACACCCCGTAGTTCCACGAGCTGCCCGGCTCGAACAGCAGCGGCATCGCCGCGTAGTCGTCGCAGACCGCGGCGAGGTCCTGGTCCGGGGTGCCGTAGTCGTAGCCGGTGCGCCGGTACAGCTCGTCGACGGGGTGGAGCCGGTTGAAGCCGTAGGTGAGCCCGGCGGTGTGGGTCAGCAGGTGCCAGATCCGCACCGGCTCGGTCGCGGGCCGGGTCTGCGCGGCGCGGGCCGGGCCACCGGTGTAGACGCGCTGGTCGGCGAAGGACGGGATGAGCGTGCTGACCGGGTCGGTGAGCTCGAACGCGCCTTCCTCGTAGAGCATCATCGCCGCGACCGAGGTGATCGGCTTCGTCATCGAGTAGATGCGGAAGATCGTGTCGTCCTCGATGGGCGCGGCGGTGGCCACGTCGCGGTGGCCGTGGCCGCTGAGGTGCGCGATGTGGCCGCGGCGGGCGATGAGCACCTGCCAGCCGGGGAGCTTGCCGTCGGCGACGTAGGTGGCGAAGTGGCGGTCGAGGCGCTTGAGGCGTTCCGGGTCGAAGCCCGCTCGGACGGGGTCGGTCTCGATCTGCGACGCGCTCACTGACTCTCTCCTCTGCCGGGGCCGTTCACCTTTCTACTCGTCGGTACCGGCGGTGTGCCAGTGTCGGCCGACACGTTCGGTGAACGCCGTTCCGCGCGGCGCGGACCGGCCCGGAGCTCGCCACGCGCGGGGTGGACCGGGATCTTCGGCGGATTCGGCGCGGGCGGCGAGCCGCTGATCACCGGGATTCGGTGCCGCCGGGAGAAACCCGTTGGCACGGCGGCGTTTCCGTTCCGTGACGTGTTCGCGACGGTCGTGGGGAGCGAGTAGCGTCGAACGGGTGACGAACTCTCGGACCCCACCTCCCGGATTGCCCAGCACGGCGGGCGAGCTGCGCGTCAGCGGATACCTGCCGTACGGCGTGAAGGTCGAGGTGCGCCGCAACCTGCTGACCGCGCTGCGCTCCGGGAATCCCTTGTGGTCGGGCATCGTCGGCTTCGAGCGCACCGTGCTGCCGCAGCTGGAGCGCGCCTTGATCGCCGGCCACGACGTGGTGCTGCTCGGCGAGCGCGGGCAGGGCAAGACCCGCCTGCTGCGCGGGTTGACCGCGCTGCTCGACGAGTGGACGCCGGTGATCCCCGGCTCCGAACTGGACGAACACCCGCTGGAACCGATCACGCCGAGCTCGCTGCGCCGCGCGGCCGAGGAGGGCGACGCGCTGCCCGTCGCGTGGCGGCACCGCAACGACCGCTACGTGGAGAAGCTGGCGACGCCGGACACCGCGGTCGGCGACCTCATCGGCGACGTCGACCCGGTGAAGGTGGCCGAGGGCCGGTCGCTCGGCGACCCGGAGACCATCCACTTCGGACTGGTGCCGCGGGCGCACCGCGGCATCGTGACCATCAACGAGCTGCCCGACCTGGCCGAGCGGATCCAGGTGGCGCTGCTGAACGTGATGGAGGAGCGCGACGTCCAGGTCCGCGGCTACAGCCTGCGGCTGCCGCTGGACGTGCTGCTGGTCGCCACCGCCAACCCGGAGGACTACACCAACCGCGGGCGGATCATCACGCCGCTCAAGGACCGGTTCGGCGCGGAGATCCGCACGCACTACCCGTTCGACCTCGACGACGAGATCTCGTTGATCCGGCAGGAGGCCCTGCTGGAGGCCGAGGTGGGCGATCACCTGCTGGAGGTGCTGGCGAGGTTCGTGGGGCACCTGCGGGAGTCCTCGGCGGTGGACCAGCGCTCCGGGGTCTCGGCGCGGTTCGCCATCGCCGCGGCGGAGACCGTGTCGGCGGCGGCCGTGCACCGCGCGGCGCTGACCGGCGAGGACCCGGCGGTGGCGCGACCGGTGGACCTGGACGCGGTGCCCGCGGTGCTGCGCGGCAAGCTGGAGTTCGAGGCGGGCGAGGAGGGCAGGGAGGACGAGGTCCTCGGCTACCTGCTGCGCCGCTCGGTCGCCGACACGGCGCGCGGCCTGTTCGCCGGGCTGGACCTGCATTCGCTCGTCGACGCCGTCACCGGCGGTCACCAGGTCGCGACGGGCGAGCGCATCGCGGGTTCCGACGTGCTCACCGCGCTGCCGGAACTGCCGGTGCTGCACCAGGTCGCCGAGCGGCTCGACGTGCGCGCCGGTGACCCGCCGGGCCGCATCGCGAGCGCCGTGGAGCTGGCGCTGGAATCCCTGTACCTGGCGAAGAAGCTCGCCAAGGACACCGACGAACAGCGATCGGTGTACGGCTGATGACCGCTTGCGGACTCGATCCCGCCACTCCGTCGCGCAGATGATCCCGGAAGGACGCTGATGACCGGCCGCGCTCGCCGCTACCAGTACGGTGCCTGGCACGGCGGCTCCGATCCGCTGGAGCCGCCGGTGGACCTGCGTTCCGCGCTGGACCAGATCGGCCGGGACGTGATGGAGGGCGCCTCGCCGCGCTCGGCCTTGGAGGAGCTGCTGCGCACCGGCACGCGCGGCACCAGCGGTCTCGACGAGCTCACCCGCCGCTTGTGGCAGCGCCGCAGCGAGCTGCAGCGCAGGCACAACCTGGACGGCACGGTGCAGGAGGTGCGCAGGCTGCTGGACCGCGCCCTCGACCAGGAGCGGCAGGCGCTGGCGGCGGAGGACGGCGAGGACGCCCGGTTCCGCGAGCTGCAGCTGAGCGCGCTGCCCCCGGACGCGGGCGGTTCGGTGCGCGAGCTCGCCGAGTACGACTGGCGGTCGGGCGAGGCACGGGAGACGTTCGACGAGATCCAGCGGATGCTGGGCGGCGAACTCCTGGAGCAGCGCTTCGCGGGCATGAAGGACGCGTTGCGCGAGACCACTCCGGAGGACGTCGAGCGGGTGCGCGCGATGCTCGCCGACCTCTCCGAGCTGCTGGCCGCGCACGCCCGCGGCGACGCGGACGTGCCGCGCCGGTTCGACGAGTTCATGGCCGAGCACGGCGAGTTCTTCCCGGAGAACCCGCGCGACGTCGACGAGTTGATCGACGCGCTGGCGGCCCGGTCGGCCGCCGCGCAGCGGATGCTGAACTCGATGAGCGAGCAGCAGCGCGCCGAACTGGCGGAGCTCTCGCAACAGGCGTTCGGCGACCCCCGCATCGGCGAGGCGCTCAGCCGGATGGACCAGCAGCTGCGGTCGCTGCGGCCCGGCGAGGACTGGTCGGGCCGCGGCCGGTTCCGCGGTGATCAGCCGATGGGCCTGGCGGAGGCGACGGAGGCGATGGCCGAGCTCGGTGAGCTGGAGCAGCTCGCCGAGCAGCTGGGCCAGTCATATCCGGGTGCGAGCCTGCAAGACATCGACCTGGAGGCGTTGGAGCGGCAGCTCGGCGAGCGGGCAGTGGTGGACGCGCAGCGGCTCGCCGACATCGAGAAACAACTGCGGCAGCAGGGCCTGCTGCAACGCGGTGCCGACGGGAACCTCCAGCTGAGCCCGCGGGCGATGCGCAGGCTGGGGGAGACCGCGCTGCAGTCCGTGATCTCCCAGCTGCGTTCTCGCAAAGGCGAACGCGACACCGACCGGGCGGGCGCCGCAGGGGAGCTGACCGGCACGACCCGGCCCTGGGCGTACGGCGACACCGAACCGTGGGACGCGGGCCGCACGGTGCGCAACGCGGTGCTGCGGCGAGCGGCGGGCGGCCCGTCGGCGCCCCGGCTGGACATCGAGGACCTGGAGGTCGCTGAGACCGAGCAGCGCTCCCGCGCGGCCGTGGCGCTGTGCGTGGACACCTCCTGGTCGATGGTGCAGGACGGCCGCTGGGTACCGATGAAGCGCACCGCGCTGGCGCTGCACCACCTGGTGGCCACCCGCTACCGCTCGGACGCGTTGCAGCTGGTCACCTTCGGGCGCCACGCGTCCACCGTGGACGTCGGCGAGCTGGCGGCGCTGGAGGGAACCTGGGAGCAGGGCACCAATCTGCACCACGCGCTGCTGCTGGCGGGGCGCCACGTGCGGCGGCACCCGGATGCGCAGCCGGTGGTGCTCGTCGTCACCGACGGCGAGCCGACGGCGCACCTGGAAGCCGACGGCGAAGCGGTGTTCCAGTACCCGCCGACCCCGCGCACCCTCGGCGTCACGCTGTCCGAAGTGGACTCGCTGCACCGGCTGGGCTCCACCCTGAGCGTGTTCATGCTCGGCGACGATCCGCGCCTGGAGGCGTTCGTCGACATCGTCGCCCGCCGCGGCGGCGGCCGAGTCGTCGCCCCCAGCGCCGACGGCCTCGGCGCCGCAGTCGTCGGCGACTACCTCCGCACGAAGCGACGGCGGTGACGTCCGGGCGAGAGCCCAGGTCTTCGACGGATCGAGGCGGGCGCGGAATCCGGTCCGCGTTGCCGGGGGCCATGTCGATCCGGCTGAACCAGCCGCCGTTCGCGCGGGCGTGTGACCACCGTTTCTGGGCCGTGGCTTCGGGCGGTTCCGGCCCCGGCGAATTCGAGCTGTCGAAGCCGGTCGAGAAGTAGAGATCGTGGATGAATCCCGGTGCGCCTTCGAACTGAAAGAAGATGCCGGAGCCGTCGCGAACCGATGCCGGGGCGACGTTGTCGAAGAAGCAGGAATTCCCCGCAGCGGGCACCGGCGACTTCGCGTCCCGGTGACCAGCAACCGGCCACCACCGGTGGAGGCATTCGGTCGAATCAGGGTCGTATCGGTAGCGTCGCGTCGTTTCTTGTGCGGGTGTTGCGGCGGTCCGCCCTCCGAGCGATTTCCTCAGCGGTCCGCGATGAGGTTTTCCTGCGTTGGGCCACCGAGTCGCTCGTATTCGGAACGACGGTTCATCCGGACAGCAGTGCGTTCGTGCGTTCCACGGCGGCGGACAGGGTGGTGGTGATGGGGACGTCCCGGCCGGTGAAGTGGTCCAGGGCGTGCAGGGCCGTCGGGCCGGAGTGGTAGATGACGCACTGGGCGCCGACGGCAGCGGCGGTCTCGGCGTCGTCGACGGTGTCGCCGATGAGCACGACCTCGCGGGGATCGGGGGAGCCCAGTGCCGCCAAGTGGCGTTCGATGTGCGCGGCCTTGGTGTCGGGGGCGGCCTCGGTTCGTCCCTGGACGTGGCGGAAGGAGCTCTCGATCCCGGCTCTCCGCACCGCGGGCAGCAGCACGTCGTGCGGGCACATCGACAGCAGCGACTGCGTGCCGCCCGCGCCCGTCCACGCGGCGAGGGCGAAGCGGGCGTCCTCGGCGAGCGGCACGTGCGGTAGCGCGAGGTCGTAGCACTCGTCGAACTTCCGCAGCACCGCCGCCAGTTCGTCGGGGGAGAGGGCGCGGCCCGCGAGCCGGTCGCAGAACGCCGAGATGGGCCGGGTGAAGTGCCGCTGGTGGTCCTCGCGGGTCACCCGTTGCCCGGCGTCGGCGAAGGCCGCCGCGACGGAATCGATCATGACCTGTCCGTCGTCGAGCAGCGTGCCGTTCCAGTCCCACACGATGTGCCCGCTGAACTCCGCCATCGGCGCTCCCCTCGAACCGTCGTACCGGTTCCGAGCCGCCGCGCGGGGAGCGACCATCCGCCTTGCCGCGGAACGGTTCGGATCCAGCACCGACCCTGCCCGTCGAGAGCTCGTCATGATCTCGGACCGAGGCGTGTCATCCGGCTGCGATCCGAAGATCACCCGAGCAGAGCACCGACGGCCACAGCGAGTGCGCAGCACGCCGGCGAGCGGCAGGAATCCGGTCGCGCGAACGGGAATCAGGCAGTGCTCGACGACCCGGCACCGTCCTGCCCGCGGTGAAATCGCTGCGCGGCGAACCCCTCAGCGTGGCGGCCGTCGGCGAGTTCTCAGCGGTTCCCCGCAAGGATGGCGATGCCCGGCGGCGGAGCCACCCGGAGATCGGTCTCGTGGCGAGAGGTTCCGCTACCGGGCCACCTCGCGGAAACGGGTCAGCTCTTCGCTGCACCGACCAGGTCGGCCGGGTCCTGGGCCTGTTCCTGGGCCATGGACTTGCGGACCGCGTTGATCTGGCGGCGGCCCCAGCTCTCGGACAGGCCGTAGCGCCTGCCGAGCTCGGCGGGTTTGACCGGCTGGTCGGCTTCGACGGACTTGCGGTAGTCGGCGCGGGCCGCGGAGCGCTTTTCCCGGTCGCTCATCGGGCCGTCGGGAACCGGTGCCAGGGTCAGCGTCTGCTCGGAGTCGCTGACGGCGTCCTTGGCGGCGCGCTTGTCCGCCTCGCCGCCGGTCCGGGAGTTCGCGGCCTTCGCCGCGGTCTCGTCCTTCGCGGGAGCCTCCGGCTCGGACGAGGTGTTCGCCTTCGCGGCGGTCCCGTCCTCGGACGGAGCGGACTTCGCGTCGGCGGCGAACTTGGGCAGCTCGAGCGTCACGGTCGCCTCGTCCGCACCGTGCGCGGTGGTCCGGGCGTTCTTGCCGCCCTTGGCGGCTTTCGCCCCCGAACCCTTCGCGGTGCTCTTCGCGGCGACCGGTGCGGTGGCCGGTTCGTCCGGCTCGGACGCCGTCGCGGCGGACTCGGTCTCGGTCCGCGCGGTCTCGTCGCGGTCCGCGTCAGCGGTGTCCTCAGTGGACGCACCGGTTCGGGCGGACACGGTACTGGTCGCGGTGGCGGCGGCGCTGGCTCCGACCTTCTCGCGCACGGGACGCGGGACGGACTCGGTCTTCGGTTCCTCGGCGGGAGCCGCGGCGGTGGCGGCGGAAGCGGTCACCTCAGGGCCATCGGCGGGCCGGGACACGGCCGCCGTCGGCGCCGCGTCCTCGGCGCGGGGGCCGTTCGCGGCGGCGGTGCCCTCCGGTGCCTCCGGCCGAGCCGGGGCGGGGATGACGAGGTCCGCGTTGGCGCGCTCGTTGGCGTGCTGCTCCTCCTCGGCGCGGGCAGCGGCCTTGAGCGCGGCGGCGCGGCGGGTGCCGGGCGGGGCGAGCGTGCCGAGGCCGGCGATCTCCTCGACGGGGATGTCGATGACCTGCTTGCGGAACGCCTCGCTCGTGCTGCGGCGGTCCACCATCCAGCGCAGCACCAGCAGGCCCGGCCGCAGCCGGAAGCCGCGCATGCCGTGCTTGGCCTCGTAGTCCGCGCGCAGCTCCAGCAGCACCACGTCGAACACCGCGACGGCCGCGATGGGCAGCCCGGCCGCGACGATCTGCGCCTCGTGGCTCGGCTGGTGGATCCAGTTGATCCAGGAGCTGACGCCGGTGAACGCCCACATCAGGATCCGGCCGCGCACCGCGGAGCGGCCGTTGATCGACGAGCGGTAGGTCATCAGCGTGCACGCGAACGCGGCGCCGTCGAAGGTGGCGGGCACCAGCCACGCCGACCAGTAGGTGAACCCGGCCATCGATTGCATGCCGTACTCGTGCAGGCCGACGAAGCTCGCGCCCCAGCCCATCACGGCGGCCATCGCGACGAAGATCAGCGCGGCGATGGACAGCGAACGGCTGCCCCGATCGCTCGATGCGCCGGGATACCCGTCCGCGCTCATTTCCGGGCTGCTGATCGGGCGCTCGCTGCTCTTGGCGGCGTCATGCACGGGGGTTCCTCCAGGTTCGCGTGACAGCACGCTCGGCAGTGCCGGATAGTAACTTGACCATCACCTGGACGAATGACCGGCCGGTGTTTCTGTGCTAGGAACCGGCCCGGTATGGATGCATTGTGCAATTTCGACCATCCAATTGCGACGGTCCGTGCACGATGTGATCACCTTCCGGGAGCGAAACTCGCGATCACCTCCGGATGGGCATCGGCCCACCTGGCGGCCGCGGCCTCCTCCTGGCCCTTGGGTGCGCTGTTGATGTCGTTCTCCAACGACGCCAACTGCCGATCGTCGAGCCGGAACTCGTGCACCATTCCGGTCACATCGGGGAAGTCCGCGCTGAATCCTTTCCGCCCGACCGCGTGGATCTGTTCGGCCTGCCCCATCGCGCCCCGCGGATCCTGCAAATCCTTGATCGGATACTTCGCGTAGGCCCAATGCGGATGCCACAGCGTCACCACGATCGGCGAGCGCGCGTTGATCGACCGCTCCAGCGAGGCGAGCATCGCCGTGGTCGAGGACGTCTGCAACGCGTACTGACCGGTCAAGCCGTACTGCGGGATCATCTGATCGCGCGTCACCCGGCTGAGGCCCGCTCCCGGATCGATGCCGGTGATGGTGCCGTTGAACTCGGCCGCCCGGCCGCGCAGGTCCTCGATCGAGTTCACGTCGGTCAAGTAGGTCGGCACCGCGATGTTCAACGTGGCCTGGTCGTACCAGACGCCCAGGTCCTCCAGGCGATCGTGGTACTGCGCCCAGTAATCGGCGTGGGTCTGCGGCAGCCACGCGTCCATGAACAGGTCGATGTTGCCCTGCGCCAGCCCGGCGTAGGTCGGTCCGGCCTCCAGCTCCGTGAGCTGGACCTGGTAGCCCTGGCGTTGCAGCAGCACCTTGTAGAGGTTGCTGACCGCGATCGCCTCGTCCCACGCGATGTAGCCGATGGTGATCTTCTTGGTCTGCTGCCCGGTCTCCGGTTGCCTGCCGCCGCACCCGGCGGCGAGCAGCACCAGCGCCGCCAGCAGCGCGACGCAGGCGACCCACCGCGATCTCCGCATGGCACTTCCCCTTCCTGCGTGGACCTCACCCGGCGGGCGCGGTCGTGCGCGCCGCGCGGGACACGGGTGAGCGGTCGGCCAGCACGGCCGTGCTGCGATCCAGGTAGACGGCGAGGATCACCACGGCCACCCCGGCTTCGAAGCCCGCGCCCAGCTGCACGCGGGTGACGGCGGTGTAGACCTCGGTGCCCAGCCCTTCGGCGCCGACCATGCCCGCGATGACCACCATGGACAGCGACAGCATGATCACCTGGTTGATCCCGGCCATGATCGACGGCAGGGCCAGCGGCAGCTGGATGCCGGTGAGGATGCGCCGCGGCGGCGCCCCGAACGCGGCACCGGCCTCCACCACCTCGCCGTCGACCTGGCGGATGCCGAGCTCGGTGAGCCGCACCCCCGGCGGCAGCGCGAAGATCACCGTGGCGATCACGCCCGGCACCGCGCCGATGTTGAAGAAGAAGATGACCGGGATCAGGTACACGAACGCGGGCATCGTCTGCATCAGGTCCAGCACCGGGCGCACCACCCTGCTCACCGTGCGGTTCCGGGCGGCCAGGATTCCCAGCGGGACCGCCGCCGCGATCGCGATGACGCTGGCCACCAGCACCAGCGACAAGGTCTGCATCGCGGGCGGGAACTCCCGCATGCTCACCACCAGGCCGAACCCGATGATCGTGAACAGCGCGAAGCGCCATCCCCGCAGCCACCAGGCGAACGCGGTCAGCACCAGCACCAGCGCCCACGACGGCGGCCACAGCAGCACCGCCGTCAGCCCGTCCACCGCCGAGCGCACCACCAGGTCCACGAAGTCGAAGAACGGGCCGATGGTGTCGTTGAGCCAGTTCACCAGCGCCTGGAACCAGTCGCCGAGCGGGATGCGCGGGAACTCAGCCATCACCGGCCTCCGTCCGTCCGCCGTCGCCCAGCGCGCGCAGCACCGCCGACGGCCCCACCGTCCCGATCACCCGTCCCTCCGCGTCGACCACCGGCAGTCCGGCGGTCTCGGCGACGCGGCCGAACAACTCGTGCAGCGGGGTCTGCGCGGGAACGGCGTCGGCGGCCTGCCGGTCCGGATCCGCTGAGCGCTCGGCGATGGCTCCCGCCGTCAGCACCCGGCCGCGGTCCACGTCGCGCACGAACCGCGCCACGTAGGAGTCGGCGGGGCGGCGCAAGATCTCCGATGCGGTGCCGAGCTGCACGATGCGGCCCGCGCGCATCACCGCGATCCGGTCGCCCAGCCGCATCGCCTCGTTGAGGTCGTGGGTGATGAACACGATCGTCTTGCCCAGCTCGGCCTGCAGCTGCACCAGCTGGTCCTGCATGTCCCGCTTGATCAGCGGGTCCAGCGCGCTGAACGCCTCGTCCATCAGCAGCACGTCGGTGCCCGCCGCGAGCGCCCTGGCCAGGCCCACCCGCTGGCGCATGCCGCCGGAGAGCTGCTGCGGGAACCGCTGCTCCCACCCGGTCAGGCCCACCATCCGCAACGCCTCGTCGGCCCGCTCCCGGGCTCGCGCCGGTGCGGCGCCCTGGATGCGGGGGCCGTACTCGACGTTGTCCCGCACGGTGCGGTGCGGCAGCAGCGCGAAGTGCTGGAACACCATGCTCATCGTGCGCTGCCGCAGCTCGCGCAGCGCCCTGCCGGTGAGCGCGGTGACGTCCTCCTCGTCGACGTACACCCGGCCCTCGGTGGGGGCGAGCAGGCCGTTGAGCATCCGGATCAGCGTCGACTTGCCGGAACCGGACAGGCCCATCACCACGAAGATCTCACCGGGCTCGACGGTGAACGAGGCGTCCAGCACGGCGACCGTGGCTCCCTCGGCGCGCAGCCGGTCCCCTTCGACGCCCGCCCGCGACCGGCGCAGCGCGTCCGCCGGGTGCGCTCCGAAGACCTTGCAGAGCCCGTCCACTCGTACCGATGTCAACGCCTCGCCCCCCGTGCGCAGGCCCGGCGCGTCCGGATGGGTCGGTGGAAAGCCGCGCGGCCCTCGGGCGTACGCCGAGGCGGAATGTTCCCGTGCGCCCGAGCATACGTCCGGCGCGGACCGTTCTCGCCATTGTCAAAGGTCCTGGTCGGACGATCCGGACGGTCTGTGACGTGCGATGACGATTCGATCGGAAAAGCCGGTGCGCGATGCGGCGAAAGCCGGAAGGAATGCGCGAGAACCCACCGCTGATCGCCGGAATCAGAATTCCCGCCGTCCGCGTCGCGGCCGTGCGGTTCTCGGTGTCCCCGGCAGCCCGGTCCGCGCCGCTTCTCACGATGTGTAACAGGGCGGCATCGTGTCGGACGGGACGTTTAAGGTCGAGTGCATGCAAACCTGGTCGTCGGTCCCCGTGCCCCAGGTGCCGGGCACACCCCGTCCCCTCCGGCTCTTCGACAACGCCACCGGTGAGGTTCGGCCCACCGCTCCCGGTCCGGTGGCGCGGATGTACGTCTGCGGCATCACCCCGTACGACGCGACGCACCTCGGTCACGCCGCCACCTACCTGGCGTTCGACCTGGTGCACCGCCTGTGGCTCGACAACGGGCACGAAGTGCACTACGTGCAGAACGTCACCGACATCGACGACCCGCTGCTCGAACGCGCCGACCGGGACAACGAGGACTGGATGGTCCTGGGCATGCGCGAGACCGCGCTGTTCCGCGAGGACATGACCGCGCTGCGCGTGCTGCCGCCGCAGGACTTCATCGGCGCCGTCGAAGCGATGCCGGAGATCGTCGAGGCAGTCGGCAAGCTGCTCGCCTCCGGCGCGGCCTACCGGGTCGACGACGAGTACCCCGACATCTACTACCGGCACGGCACCACCGGCCGGTTCGGCTACGAGTCGAACTACGGCGCCGAGGACATGCTGCACTTCTTCGCCGAACGCGGCGGTGACCCCGACCGCGCGGGCAAGGAGCACCCGCTGGACGCGCTGCTGTGGCGAGTGGCCCGGCCCGGCGAACCGTCCTGGGAGTCCGAGCTCGGGCCCGGCAGGCCCGGCTGGCACCTCGAATGTTCGGTGATCGCGCTCAACCGGCTGCGGATGACCTTCGACGTGCAGGGCGGCGGCTCCGACCTGGCCTTCCCGCACCACGAGTACAGCGCCGCGCACGCCGAGGCGCTGACCGGCGAGACCCCCTTCGCGCGGCACTACTGCCACGCGGGCATGGTCGGCCTCGACGGCGAGAAGATGTCCAAGTCCAAGGGAAACCTGGTGTTCGTGTCGCGGCTGCGCGGCGACCGGGTGGACTCGATGGCGGTGCGGCTCGCGCTGCTCGACGCGCACTACCGCACCGACCGCTCCTGGACGGCGGAGGCGCTCACCGCCGGAACGGCCCGGCTGGCGCGCTGGCGCGAAGCCGCCGCCCTCACCTCGGGCCCCGCGGCGGCGACGGCGATCGCCGGGCTCCGCGACCGGCTCGCCGACGACCTCGACAGCCAGGGAGCCCTGCGCGCCGTGGACGCCTGGGCGGATGAGGCCCTCGGCCAGGGCGGCACCGACGAATCGGCTCCCGGCGAGATCCGGGCCGCCGTCGACGCGCTGCTGGGCGTGCAGCTGTGACCGGCTGAGGCCGAACGTGGAAACGCCCTCCGAGCGCTCGGCTCGGAGGGCGTTCTCGCGTCAGGGAGGACTCTTCAGCCCGGCCCCGGGCCCAGCGGGCCCTTGCCGCCCGGACCGCGGCGGCGCAGGTAGCGCTCGAACTCCGCGGCGATCGCGTCACCGCTGGTCTCGGTGAGCGTCACCTCGGCGTCGCCGCGTTCCTCCAGCGCACGCACGTAGTTGCGGACGTCCTCGTCCTCCTCGGCCATCTCGCTGACCGTGGTCTCCCACTCCTCGGCCTGGTCCGGCAGGTTGCCCAGCGGCACCTCCAGGTCCAGCGCGTCCTCCACCCGGTGCAGCAGCGCCAGCGTGGCCTTCGGCGACGGGGGCTGCGACACGTAGTGCGGTACGGCGGCCCAGAACGAGATCGCCGGGATGCCCGAGCGCACGCACGAGTCCTGGAAGATGCCCACGATGCCCGTCGGTCCCTCGTAGGTGGACCGCTCCAGCCCGTAGCGGGTCGCGGAGTCCTCGTCGTAGGCCGTTCCGGTCACCGGGACCGGGCGGGTGTGCGGCGAGTCCGCCAGCAGCGCGCCCAGCGACACCACGGTGCGCACCCCGGCCTGGTTCAGGTGTTCGAGCAGTTCCGCGCAGAACGCGTTCCACCGCATGTTCGGCTCTATTCCGTGCACCAGCACCACGTCGTGCTCGGCACCCGGCGGGCGGCACACCGACAGGCGCGTCGTCGGCCAGCTCACCTTGCGGGTCACGCCGTCCACCAGCTTCACGGTGGGACGCGAGACCTGGAAGTCGTAGTACGGATCCGGGTCGATCTCAGCCAGCGGAGAGGCGTCCCAGGTGAGTTCGAGGTGCTCGATCGCGGAGCTTGCGGCGTCACCCGCATCGTTCCAACCTTCGAAACCGATCACGGCGATCGGAGCGGTCGGCCCGGCGGGTTTCCCTTCGGTCGATGTCCGTTCGGTCGGATTCCCCTCGGTCCGGTCCACCTGGTCTGCGGAGCGTGGTTCGCGATCGTTCACCGCGTCAGCCTACGACCTATGGGCGACGTGAGCGCCCGACATCCCGGAAGGGATCCGAACCCGCAGGGGAGGGATCGGCCACGTTCGCTGTGACCGGCCCGTGCCCCTTTGCTGTACTGGGAGGCGTGGGACAGAGGAACATGCCGAGACCGGGGCGCGATGACTGACGCCCGCCCTGCCGCCGTCCTGTTCGACATGGACGGCACGCTGGTCGATTCCGAAAAGCTGTGGACGATCTCGCTGAGCGACTACGCGACGCACCGCGGCGGTGAGCTCAGCATCGCCACCCGCGAAGCCATGGTCGGCTCCAACATGAGCACCAGCATGCGGATGCTGCTGGCCGACCTGGACCTCGTCGCGGACGCGGGGGCCGTCGCCGAAGCCGCCGACTGGGTGGAGGCGCGCAGCACCGAACTGTTCCGGCAGGGCCTGCCCTGGCGGCCCGGCGCCCGCGAGGCGCTGGCCGGCGTGCGTTCGCTGGGCATCCCGGCGGCCCTGGTCACCTCGACGATCCGGTCGCTGGCCGAGATCGCGCTCGACACCCTCGGCCGGGATTCCTTCGACGTCACCGTCTGCGGCGACGAGGTGGACGGCCGCAACAAGCCCGACCCCGAGCCGTACCTGCGGGCGGCCCGGCTGCTCGACGTCGACCCGCGGCGGTGCGTCGCCGTGGAGGACTCGCCGACCGGGGTGGCCGCCGCCGTCGCCGCGGGCTGCACCGTGGTCGCGGTCCCCTGCGAAGTCCCGCTCGAACCGGGGGAGCGGCGCGTGCTGCTGGAGAGCCTCGACGAGCTCGACGTGCGCTCGCTCGGCTCGTTGCTGCCCGGAGCGCTCGCGTGAACCGCGCCGGGACCCCCGTCGGGTCCCGGTCCGCCGGATGCAAGGATCGAACCCCGTGAAGACCTTCGACGAGCTGTTCAGCGAGCTCCAGGAACGCGCCCGAACCCGGCCCGAAGGGTCCGCGACCGTGGCCGCGCTCGACGCCGGCGTGCACGCCCAGGGCAAGAAGGTCATCGAAGAGGCCGGCGAGGTGTGGCTGGCCGCCGAGCACGAGTCGGACGAGGCGCTGGCCGAGGAGATCTCCCAGCTGCTGTACCGGCTCCAGGTGATCATGCTCGCCCGCGGCCTGAACCCCGAGGACGTGTACCGCTACCTCTGAGCCCGTGGGGCGTCCTGAGGATCGCGCTCGTCCGCTTCGGTTCCCGTGCGGCGCGACATCGCCGCCGTTGCCCGGTATCGCCACAACGCGTCCGCTGATTGCGCACGCGCCGTCCATTGTGGGTGATTTGCCCGTTTTTTCGACGTGGTCCGACGGGTGAATCCGCGTTCGGAGGGATTGGGTCCGGCGATCACTCGGTCATAATGGGAGTGATCTTGAAGCGATGAGGTGGGGGTGAGGGACATGGCCGTCGTGCAGCCGGGAGAGGCCGCTCCTCGGTGGGAACTGCTGGCCGGCATGCCGTGCTGGATCGAGCTGGCGACCACCGACGTGGAACAAGCCTGCGGGTTCTACGCCGAACTGTTCGGGTGGGAATACCAGACGCACCAGGACGACGAAGCCGGCGAGCACATCGTCGCCTCGCGGGACGGATTCCCCGTCGCCAGCATCCGCCGCGCCGCCGGAGACCACTCCTCGTGGCGGCTGTTCCTCGCCACCCAGGACGTCGACTCCGCCAGCGCCCAAGCCGTCGAAGACGGCGCCCAGATCACCGTGCCGCCCGCCGACGTGCCCGGACTCGGTCGCAAAACCGTGCTCGTAGGCCCCTCCGACGCCGAATTCGGGCTGCTCTCGCCCGCCGAATCCTGGCAGTTCGACGTGGGGCTGCCCGGCACCCTCATGTGGGCCGAACTGGTCACCATCAAAGCGCAGACCGCCGACAACTTCTTCCAAGGCATCTTCGGCTACACCGCTGAACAGTTCGGCGCGGAGAACCGCTCCAACTACGCCGTCTGGTACCTCGCGGGCGAATCAGTGCTCGCCAGGGTCAGCATGATCCGCGACTACATCACCCCCGACACCCGGCCGCACTGGCTGCTCTACCTCGGCGCCGACGCCGACGAAGGCATCGACGGACTCGTCCACCGGGCCATCGGGCTCGGCGCCCGCGTCCGCGTCGACCCATACGGCTCCAGCATCGGACGAGTCGCCGTGCTGCGAGACCCCACGGGGGCTCGGTTCGCCGTCGTCGACGACACCCAAGCCACAGACTGGTTCGACAGCGCAGCGAACTTCGATCCTTACGATGATTGATGGGCTCGTTTTGCTTGGGTGGTCGGGTGGCGGAACCTCAGTGAGCCTCTCGCTGCGGGATCTTTTTCCCGAGTGGCTCCGCCACGAGGGAAAAAGCTGTCCTCGCGAGAGACCGACTGAGAACCCGCAGGTGGT